>NZ_JAUBRJ010000146.1:0-4441 GCF_036701805.1 Microcoleus sp. N3A4 | reverse complement strand
GCCCAGATTTTCATTTGTTTTTGATGGGATGCTACTTTTTTCAGGTATTGCTTTTGTTCGGTTTTGGTGGTGGCTGGATAGTGCGCGAGGAGGGCTAGAGAATAGTAGAAATTGTGTTGGGCTATGTGAAGCAACCCAACCAAATTTTGTTTTATATTGTCTGCTAAATAAAAAGTTTCTATAGATCGCATATAATCTTTAAACAAAAAAAATAGAATGGATTGATTTATGTATAGAAACGCAATCGCTGTATTATTAGTCTTAAAAACATTGATTAATTCTTCGCTCTTACTTTTGCTAATAAGTTGAGAATTAATTACTGAATAACTCATAATATCTAAAACAAATTGATTTATAGGTAGTGCTAAATCTCTAGTTAATTCTTGTTTATTATTTAAAGTAAAATAGTTCAAATTTTTCTGATATCTAGCTACAGAATCCAGATTTTCTCCACTGCACAGCAGGTTAGCAGAATAGATCAACATCGAATAACCAGCATACTCCATATCTCCCGCTTCTAATCCACTATTAAACGTCTGAATTAAACCTTCTTTTGTTTCCTTAATATGTTCTTTCCAGTGCCTGATAAAAGCGTTAAACATATAATAAACTTTAGCTTTTATTTCTTTGGCATTAAATTGATCCAATAGATTTACAGACAGTTGACCAAAATTATATCCATTATTTATATCTCCCATTACTGTACATAAAAGTGTGCCATAAATACAATACGCAAAAGCAGAAAGAGGTGAATTACCATAAGTCAGGCAGAGGTCGATCATTTTAAAGACAACCAGTGGAAAAAGAAGCGGCTTGGCATTACTAGCAACGGGAACAAAATTCACTAAAATTCGCATGGCTGCGAGTTTGTAAGGGTCAGTCATCTCTGGCAGCTTTGCTAAATCTGAAATTTGCCTATTACCTACTGCTAATTTAGTCCGAACAGCGCCAAGCATAATATTTATTTTGCTTGGAGTTTTAGGCAAATTAACTCCCAATAATTGTAAAATTTGCAATGCTGTATCTACCGATGCTTGCATTTGATTTTGGGAAAAATAAAATGGAATTTTTAATTCATATACTTTAATTTTTTCAAGAATCGTTTTAGCTTGGGACAAAATTATCTCAGATAAATACTGCGCTCGGTCAAAATTGATGTTGAGATATTCACTCTCTAGTGCTTCTATATGAATATCCAGAGTTAATTCATAATAATTTTTCCAGCTAGATTCTGGCAGAAGTTCTAACCCTTGATTCAAATATCTGACAGCGGCTTTATAAGCTGTTGCTGCTTTTGCTTTGCGTCCAGCTATTAAGTTAAAGTTGGCAAGTTCATTTTTTTCTGACGGCTGCGCGATCAATTCCACTCCAATATTTAACTGGTTGACAATATCAAATATATTCTCTTCCAGCGAAGTTTCTGCGTATTGATGCAACAATAACTTACCAATTTTCAAGTGCGTTGCTTTTTTCTGATTTTCAGGAATCATTGAATAGGCTGCTTGTTGCACCCTGTCATGTAAAAATTTGTAGCCAACTCTCGATTCATCAAAAAGTAGCGTTACCTGTTCTTCTGACTGAAAAGCTAGAGGAATTTTGTAGTCGTTACTGAGGGGCAAAATTAGACCTGCTTGAAGTGCTGACCACAAATCATCGGCTGTTTCTAGCGGTGATTTTTCATTAACAATCGCGCAGACATCTAAGTTAAAGCGGTTGCCGATACAAGCGGCTAATTGTAATATTTGCTGTGTGGCTTCTGGCAGTTTTTGAATATTTCTGGCTACCAGTTCAACAACGTTATAATCAGCAATTCCCAGGGATTGAATCTGTTTAATGTCCCATTGCCAGCAACTTTTGATAAACTCAAAGTTTAACAGTAGTTCAGAGTGTAGAGTCTTGAAAAGTTGTGTTAGGAAGAAAGGATTTCCCTGAGTTTTATTGAAGAGTAGGTCTGCTAATTCTCTTGACTTATCTCCCTGAAGAGTATCGGCTACTAATTGACGGACGTTGCTAATATCTAAAGCCTGGAGGACGATATTATTTACAACCGCACCTGTTTTTTCAATCTCTTCAATGGTTTGAATCGTCGGATGAGTTGGGCTGACTTCGTTATCTCGATAGGCTCCAATTAGTAACAGATATTCGCTATCGGTGTCTGTTATCAAGAGTTGGAGCAACTTCAGAGACGCTGAATCTGCCCACTGTAAATCATCTAGGAACAGAACAAGGGGATGTTCTGGCTTAGTAAATACATGAATAAATTGTTTATAAACTCGGTTGAAGCGATTTTGAGATTCAGTTGGGCCTAGCTGAGGAACTTCTGGCTGTTCGCCCATAATCAGTTCTACTTCGGGAATCACGTCGATAATTACTTGTCCATTTTGTCCCAAAGCTTCGACAAGTTGCTCTTTCCAAATTCCTATATTTTCAGCGTTTTCTGTTAACAGTTGCCGGATTAATTCTTGAAAAGCTTGAATTAAGGCTGAATATGGAATATTCTTTTTAAATTGATCGAATTTGCCGGCGATAAAATAACCGCGCTGGCGGACTATTGGTTTGTGAACTTCTTGCACAACGCAGGTTTTTCCAATCCCTGAATAACCACTGACGAGCATCATTTCTGTTGAGCCAACTGCAACTCGTTCAAAGGCTGCCATTAGGGTTGCAACTTCTGTTTCTCGTCCATATAGCTTTTGAGGAATGAGAAATTGACCGAATCGATCCAATTTACCCGCCGTGAAATCTTTAATTTGTCCAGATTCTTCTAATTGTTTAAGACATTCTTCTAAATCGGCGAAAAGTCCACGAGCGCTTTGATATCTCTCTTCAGCAGTTTTGGCTAATAATTTCATTACCATGTCAACAACCGTTTTAGGAATTTCTGGATTTAGCTGATTTAGTGACTTGGGTTGTTTTGCGATGTGCCAATGCACCAATTCCATTGGGTCATTAGAATTAAAAGGTAATTGACCTGCAAGCATTTCGTAGAAGGTAATACCAAGGGAGTAAAAGTCTGTGCGGTAGTCAATTGACCGATTCATTCTCCCAGTTTGTTCGGGAGACATATAGGCGAGAGTGCCTTCGATGTAGTTGGGGTTACTGATGGTAGGATTTTCTTTTTCTAGGCGGGTGGCGATGCTAAAGTCGATGAGTTTGATTTGCCTACTTTCTGGTTTTATGAGGATATTAGGAGGTTTAATATCTTTGTGAATAATTTTTTCTTGATGCAGTTGTCCGAGAATTTGGGCGAGTTGATCGGCGATTTGAAGAAAGTTAATTAAGTTCGTTTTTTGGGAGTTAATATATTGTTTGAGGGGCTGTCCGCCAAAATCTTCTAGAATCAGAGCAAGTCCCTGTTCATAAGGTTTTAATTCGATCGGCTTGATAATGCCTGGGATGTTTAAAGAGTGGAGGATTTGATATTCGTGTCTGATTCGGGCGATTTCTTCTAGGGTCGGATACTCGGCTTTGAGAGTTTTGATGATGACAGGAGTGTGTTCTAATTCGTAGCGACCTTGATAAATAACGGTTTTTGTACCTTCGTGGATGGGGGAGATCAGTTGGTATCCGGGTAGAGGGGTTCTCATTGTATATCTTTAAAGGAGTACAGTAGTGAAAAAGCATGATACTGATGCACCTTGAGTTGATATATCATGTTATCAGTTTTTGATATTTTACCTTTGTATCGAAGATTACTTTCAATATCAAACAAAAACTTAAGATTTAATTAATTAAATCTTAAGTATTGACAAAAATATAGTTATTGGATAAAAAGTCAAAGCTTTATCGGAAGACAACCAGAATACCGCAGTTCCCTACTGCTTTACCGTGCGCCTACAAGTGTGGGGATTAAATTCTCTGAGGGGGTAGGAGCAGACCCTAGTTTGACCTATTTTACCTGTTTATCTTGCACTTTATTCTCGATCGCGCGATCGAAAACCCAGGCCACGCAATATGCGATCGATTATTCAGCAAGCCCTATTTAACTTTTGGGCAAAGTAATGATAAATTCGGTGTAGTTTCCGGGTTCTGTCTGCACTTCCAAATTGCCTCGATGTTGTCCAACAATGATATCGTGAGTGATGGATAAACCTAAACCTGTTCCCTGTCCGGGAGGCTTGGTAGTGAAGAAAGGGAGGAATATTTTTTGTTGGTTGTCTTGAGGAATGCCGATACCGTTGTCATGAATGCGAATTTCTATTGTTGTGCCTAGATTTTTAGTGGTGATAGAAACTGTTGGATTGAAATCTGCGGTTATTTTAAACTGTTTAATATGGGAGGCATAGCAAGCATTATCGATGATGTTAATTAAGGCGCGGCTGAGATCGGAAAAGGCGACATCTAGTTCTTCAATTGATTTGTCGTAGTCAGTTTCAATGGTAAGGTTGAAGGTTTTATCTTTGGCACGAATGCTGTGGTAAGCTAATTGTAGGGCTTGAGC
>NZ_JAUBRJ010000016.1:47333-123939 GCF_036701805.1 Microcoleus sp. N3A4 | reverse complement strand
TCTGGTTGCTGGGGGCTTTTTCATTGGTTTATTTTACCAGCTTTTGTCACCGAAGTTTTTTTGACCTGAATCCTTACTCTTAAACTAAGTCCCGACCGATTAAGACGGATACTAAAAAAAAGGGTTTATTTGGAAACGAGCAAGGAAGAGTCATAAAGGAAAACAAGAAGCAGTAGTAGTACGAGAAATCAAGCAAGCAGACCTAGATATGTTAGAAATAGCGGCGGGATAAATCGACTGAAAATATTTAGATAAATCAGGGTTTTGTGCTGGGAGTGAACCTGTTTATACTTATTACCAACTTTCGCGAGCAAAAACGGCTAGAACAAACGAAAAGGCGTGGTCGTAGATTAAGTATTGTAGGGCTTATTCAACAGGAAATAAGCTTTGTTTACGGTTTGGTAATTGGGGGCGTCGCTCGTCGAAAAGCTTATATCAAAATGATGGAGCAAGAAGCCCAACAAGCTGCTCAGATTGGAGGATCGAGAGTCATCGTACAAGACAACGGCCCCATACACCGGTTAAGGCAACTTCAACAGTTATGGTCAAAGTGGGAAAATCAGGGTTTATATATCTTTTTCTTGCCCAAGTATTGTTCCGAAATGAACCCAATTGAATTAGAGTGGCCACACATTAAAAAAAATGAATTAGCTGCGACATTTGTTTGACGATGAATTAGAACTCGCCTACGCCGTAATTGAGGGAGTAGAAGTTAGAGGAGAAAGAGGAAACTACCGTACACAACGTGTTAAATTTCACTCTAATCACGCTACTTAATGTTTCGTCACATAAAGATAATTTTTCCCACCTACCTACTTATCGAATCTTCTCAGCGCATTGAAGGTATTACAGTGCTACTGGAATGGATTAAGAAGTTAGTAGCCGAAAAAACAAAGCCGCGCGATCGCTCTGAACAAGAAATTGCGGATTATCGGGATATGCTAACTACAATTCTTCACTTAAGTCGGAACTTAACTGCCGATCGACCCCTTCCGTTTGAAAATCCGGGTGAGGGTGTTAAGGGAGAGTCGAGTGCGATCGCTCAAATCCTCTTGGGTAAAGTGCTTTCCCCAACTCTCTTCTGACTCTGCCTGCTGTTTTGCGGTTTGAAATCGTTGCCACCCTTGAGGCGATAAGTAGTAGGACACAATTAATTACCCAAAATACCGCCTAAAAACCTTGCCTCTTCAAAAGGCTTGATGTAATTAATTGTGTCCGGTTACTTAAGTAGTAGGACACAATTAATTACCCAAAATACCGCCTAAAAACCTTGCCTCTTCAAAAGGCTTGATGTAATTAATTGTGTCCGGTTACTTAAGATCGCGCCTCGAACCCGTCTTGAAGCAGGGCGATTGTGCCCCTGGATTTTTTCCAGTTGGAATCCATAGTTGGGCATTAAGAGTAGAGAACAGCGTAAAATATTCACCTATGAAGCGATGGACAATTGCTTCACAGTTATGCTTTGCGCTAGTCGCACGGGCAATCCTTCAGTTTTTTATAAAAAATATCACCCACAACTTGATAAGTTGCGTTTTAACTCAAGATGGCATCCAAACCTACCAAGAGGGTTATTTATGTTCATGACATTGATTTTTGCATTTGGCCTTGGGTTAGTGGCGGGACTGCGATCGTTAACAGCCCCTGCTGCTTTATTTCTGGCGCGTGGCGGCATTATAGGGATCGTTCTGGCTGTCCTGGCAGTGGCTGAGCTAATTGCCGATATGCTGCCGCAAATTCCCTCCCGCACCAGTCCCCCTGCGTTGATTGCTCGGATTCTTAGTGGTGGCATTGTGGGATGGTTCATCACTGGAGCAAACAGCAGTGTTGCATTCGTTGGAGCGCTTCTGGGTGTTGTAGGTGCACTGGTCGGTGCGTATGGTGGTCGGACGGTGCGGATAGCCGCCATTGAGCGGATTGGTGCAATTCCTGCTGCCCTTGTTGAGGATGTTGTCGCGATCGGTCTAGCTGCCCTAATCGTTACTCGTTGATGTTACTTCGTGGGTAAGTCCTGTGCTGTCAGGGGAAACAGTGCATCTGAGCCGACACTCGCGATCTCGCGCCCTATCTCTGTGCCGAGCTCTTTCGCCTCAATCCCCCTTCTTATATTGAACAGGCGCGCAAAGCCGTCTGAACAACCTGTAGGAGTTCCGCGCGACTGGCTCCACTTGCTGCTTGCACCGACATTCCAAAGTTGACCGTAACGACAAAGCGAGCGAGGGCTGCGGGGTCAGCATCAGAGGGCAAGTCACCTTCTGAGACAGCACGCTCGAAGCGATCGCCGATAGCAGCCTCGCCTGATATGCGGCGCTCTGCCAACTCTTGATGGAGTGGATTGTCTGGATCGACAGAGGAAAGCATACTCTGTGCGTAGAGACATCCTGATGGGTTGCACGGATTAGTCACCAAATCAACAACATCAAACATCATCCGCTCGATAACTCTCCGGGCAGTTGGCTCGGAGAGTGCTTCACGTAAGTAGGCAGTTTGCCGCTCGCGATAACGATCGAGCGCCTTGCGGAACAAGGTTTCCTTGTTGCCAAAGGTCGCATATAGACTGGGACGGTTAATGCCCATCGCTTCGGTTAGATCCGTCAGGGATGTTCCTAGATAGCCCTTGCGCCAGAATATTTGCAAAGCTTGTTCTAAGGCTTCGTCTATATTAAAAGCGCGAGGTCGTCCCTGCACTCTATGAGGCTTTTTCGTTTCCATACCGTTCAGTATAAAACTTCCTTGACACCCAGATTGAACCAGGGTATATTTTTTGTACCAATCGGTAAGTAAATCACCGATATCGGCAATTACAAGCCTACCGGAGCAAATCATGACAAAAACACTCGCAGGCAAAGTTGCATTGGTTACGGGTGGCTCACGCGGTTTAGGGGCAGCGATCGCCAAACGTCTTGCCCGCGATGGGGCAGCAGTTGCTCTCACCTACACCAGTTCGCCCCAAAAAGCTGAGGAGGTGGTGCGCGACATTGAGGCGGCAGGGGGAAAAGCTTTGGCAATCCGCGCTGACAGTGCGGATGTGGAAGCGGTGAAACATTCCGTTGCCGAAACCGTAAATAGCTTGGGCCACCTTGACATCCTCGTCAACAACGCGGGGGTTGCAACTTTAGCGGAGATCGATCAGTTCTCGATGGATGAATTTGACCGACTTGTTGCGGTGAATGTCAGAGGCGTTTTCGTAGCAACTCAGGAGGCGATTCGCCATATGGGTGAGGGTGGACGGATCATCATGATTGGCAGCATTAATAGTGATTCCACCCCCTTTGCAGGGCTATCGGTCTATGCCTTAACCAAGGGGGCGATCGCCAGCTTTACACGCGGTCTTGCCCGCGATCTTGGACCTCGCGGTATCACCGTTAACAACATCCAACCTGGTCCAATTGATACCGATATGAATCCCGCAGACGGAGACTTTGCCGAGGGGCTCAAAAAGATCATTGCCCTCGGTCGCTACGGACGGGATAACGAGGTTGCTAGCATGGTTTCTTATCTTGCCAGTCCTGAAGCCGCCTTTGTGACTGGCGCAAGCCTCAAGATTGATGGCGGATTTACAGCCTAAACGAGGTGTCATCTGTCATCAGACTTGCAATCACTAAACTTTATTCAAAAAAAACATCATTAATGTCACAAAAACTCTCAGGAAAAGTCGCTCTTGTGACCGGTGGCACCAGCGGCATCGGTCTTGCCACTGCCAAGCGATTCGTTGCCGAAGGTGCCTATGTCTTCATTACAGGTCGCCGTCAGGCTGAATTGGATGCCGCCGTGGCAGCAATAGGCAACAACGTCACGGGCGTTCAGAGCGATACCTCGAATCTGGCAGACCTAGATCGCCTTTTTGCCACAATCGAGCAAGAGCAAGGTCGCCTGGATGTAATCTTCGCCAACGCTGGCGGTGGAGAACTCGCCCCGCTCGGATCGATCACTGAGGAACACTTTGACAAAACCTTCAATACCAACGTTAAAGGCCTGCTGTTCACCGTGCAGAAGGCTCTGCCGCTGTTGCCAGAAGGTGCTTCCATTATTCTGAATGCCTCGACCACTTCCATCAAGGGTACTCCAGCGTTTAGCGTTTACAGTGCCACCAAAGCCGCCGTGCGATCGTTTGCCCGCAACTGGACACTTGACCTCAAAGAGCGCAAGATTCGCGTCAATGCCATCAGTCCTGGTGTTGTGCCTACTCCCGGATACAATCTCTTGGGGCTGAGCGAGGAACAAGTGCAGGATTTTGTGGCAACACAGGTCAACACAATCCCGCTGGGACGAGTGGGTACACCGGATGAAATTGCTAAAGCAGTCGTTTTCCTCGCATCCGATGACAGCAGCTTTGTGAACGGCATCGAACTCTTTGTCGATGGAGGCATGGCACAGATATAAAGCCACAAAATTGCAAGTTCAGGAGATCGAGGTGATGTCTCCAATCTCATAGATATCGATCGCTATCTACACCACAATTCAGTAAGAAAGATGACGGCAGCTATATCACTGACATTGAAATGTTTGTTGATGGGGGGTGTAGCACAAATCTGAAGAGGGCGATCGCCATAGATGTTATCCACATTTCATACAGTTTTTGACCAGATCCTTTATCCTTTTGGGATGATACAACCCCTATCCATAGAACCAGGAGGTAAAAAGATGAGCACAATCACTACCAAGGATGGCACCCAAATCTATTACAAAGACTGGGGTACAGGGCAACCCGTTGTCTTCAGTCACGGCTGGCCGCTGAGTGCGGATGCTTGGGAATCGCAGATGTTTTTTCTTGGCTCGCACGGCTATCGCTGCATCGCCCACGATCGTCGGGGTCACGGGCGATCGAGCCAACCCTGGCACGGCAATGAAATGGACACCTACGCTGACGATCTGGCAGAGCTCTTTGAGGCGCTGGATCTAAAGGATGCGGTGACGATCGGACATTCTACCGGCGGTGGCGAAGTGGCGCGGTTTATCGGGAGGCACGGAACATCGCGGGTTGCCAAAGCAGTGCTAATGGGCGCAGTGCCGCCGATCATGGTCAAGACGGAGGCGAATCCGGGCGGGCTGCCCATTGAGGTCTTTGACGGCTTTCGGGCGGCGTTTTTGGCTGACCGATCGCAGTTCTTCCTCGATGTGGCTAGCGGCCCGTTTTTCGGCTTCAATCGACCCGGTGCCAAAGTCTCCCAAGGTCTGATCCAGTCGTGGTGGATGCAGGGGATGATGGCCGGTCACAAGAACGCATTTGACTGCATTAAGGCGTTTTCGGAAACAGATTTCACCGAGGATTTGAAGAAGTTCGACGTGCCGACGCTGATTGTTCATGGCGATGACGATCAGATCGTGCCGATTGGCGCTTCTGCCCTGCTGTCTGCGAAGCTGGTCAAGAATTCGACTTTGAAGATATATCCAGGCGGAACGCACAGCCTGGGCGACACGAGTAAAGACCAACTCAACGCCGACCTGCTGGAATTCCTCAAGTCCTGACGCGGATGCGCGGATGTGAGACCTCACCTCAGTGTTAAAGATCCGAACGGGTGCATTTTTTTAGGTTCGCAATTGTTTCGGACAGCTTGTTCAAACTCAAGAATCGCAACACTTATAACCATGAAAAAACTAGAAGGAAAAATCGCAGTCGTCACAGGTGCGTCTAAAGGGATTGGCGCTTCTATTGCTAAACATCTAGCAGCCGAAGGTGCAGCAGTTGTCGTTAACTATTCATCAAGCAAAGAAGGGGCCGATCGCGTGGTTGATGAAATTACCAGTGCGGGCGGTAAGGCGATCGCGGTACAGGCACATATTGCCAAAAAGGCAGAGATCGAACGCCTTTTTTCAGAGGGAATTGCTGAGAGCGAAGATCGCAAACAGACTGAAGCGCAAACCCCGCTTGGTCGCATCGGACAACCGCAGGACATTGCACCTGCCGTTGTTTTCCTCGCGTCCGCCGATTCAGGATGGATTACTGGCGAAACGCTGTATATCACGGGTGGTCTTCACTAGCTTTGACAGCGTTGCATTTTTCTCTATACGAAGTACAGCGCTTTCGCTAAAGCATCCTAACCGCAGTCGGCACCATTCCATGCAAGCATTGCTGAAAAGGTAATGATTTAGCTATTTCAAAAGCAAATTTCTACGCAAGAAAATCATTACTTTTGAGCAATGCCGAATGAGGATGTGATAACTCAATCCAAACTCTACCTCAACGAGCAGAGAGTTTTGAACTTCGAGTGTGAGAGTGTTATGAAAGTAAACTATCCCCAAGGAGTTTAGCGCTAATGGAAACAGCAGATGTCATTGTCATAGGGAGCGGTCAAGGCGGCATTCCACTGGCGACTGATTTTGCCAATGAGGGGCGCAAAATTGTCTTGTTTGAGCGGGATGCTTTAGGCGGTAGTTGCATTAACTATGGCTGCACTCCGTCCAAAGCGTTTTTAGCAGCGGCTCATGCAGCAGGTAGGGCACGCCAAGCGAAGAAATTAGGCATCCACGCGGAGGTTGAAGTGGATTTTCCCGCTGTTATGGAGCGAGTTCGGGGAATCCGCAGCGACTTTAATCAGGGGATTCGCAACCGTTTGGAAACTCCGGGTGTCAAAGTGATTTGTGCTGAAGCTTCTTTTGTGGGTGAACGGACGGTCAAAGGTGGGGATGTCACCGTTCAGGCTCCTCTAGTAATTATTAACACGGGTACGTCATCGCTGATTCCTGACATTCCCGGACTTGCAGGAACTCCTTATCTGACTAACCGCAATTTCTTTGACTTGAGCACTAAACCCGCCCGTTTATTGGCGATCGGAGGGGGCTATATTGGCTTGGAATTAGGGCAAGGATTGGCGCGTTTGGGCAGTCAGACTCACTTAATTGTGCGAGGCTCACGCCTTTTAGATCGAGAAGAGGCTGATGTCAGCGAGGTCTTAGCAGAAGCCTTTAAGCAGGATGGAATTCAGCTCCATTTTGGGGTGAATGTAAATCAGGTTGCCTATGAGAATAATGTGTTTAGTCTAACGCTAAGTAGTGGCGGGCAACTTCAGGGAGAAGCGTTGCTAGTTGCGATCGGACGGAAACCCAATACAGGTGCATTAAATGCCGCCGCTAGCGGAATTGAGTTAGATGATAAAGGCTTTGTCAAAATTGACGATCAGTTTCATACAACCTGTGCTGGTGTCTACGCGATCGGGGATGCTGCCAAACAGCCTGCCTTTACTCATGTTTCATGGGAGGACTATCGCCGTTTAAAAGCTATTTTGTGTGGAGAAAACCGGACGCGAGGCGATCGCGTTCTTGGCTATGCGGTATACACAGAACCCCAGGTGGGGCGAGTGGGGATGACGTTAGAACAGGCTCACAAACAAGGCATCAACGCGCGTGCTGTCACGTTACCCATGAGCCAAATTGCGCGTGCGATCGAGTGGGGGCATGACCTGGGGTTTTATCGCACGGTAATCGACAGCGACACAGACAAAATCCTGGGAGCAACCCTAGTAGGATACGAAACTGCTGAACTGGTTCATGTATTTTTATCCCTGATGGAAGCGGGAGCAACTTGGCAGTTGTTAGAGCGATCGGTTCACATCCATCCCACCTATGGTGAAGCTTTACCCAGTCTGGCACGGTTGCTGCTTTGAGATAATATGCCTGGGTGTCCGAATATATGAAGAGGTTTTATCCCACACTCGGCACTTCAAAATGTAGAATAAAATAGTGCCAAAAAAGAAAACCCCGATTCAGAGTTCTTTTCGGCTAGCGAACTGAAGGTTTATTCCTGAATTAAAATTGAGTGTCAGCTTCAGTTTATAGGCTGTTTAAAAGAGAGAAGATGTGGGTAGTTTCTTGAACTAAATGGTTAAAACGGAACTTACCCCCAGCAGGGTAGTTTCGCTTAAAGTTTCTCGGTCGGAATCCTAAGTTTTTGGCTTATATTCTTACAGAATTTCAACGAGTTAGTCTTTTTTAGCTTCTTTCAACCCTGTTCAATTTAAAAGCTTTCTGTGCATCACTATACTTCTTGAAAAAAAAATATGCTATAATAAATGGTTTGGCTTAAGTGTAGGAAATTGCAGGTTTAGCTGATTTTCAGGACATGATGCTAAAAACAGCATTAAATGCTAAAAAGGTGTTTTGTAGTTACACAATAAATCAATCATGAACAAGCGATTTTATCAAAATTTGAAACCGGAGCAATTTAAACGGAGATTTGGTGTCCAGATTCAAACGTTTAAAGAAATGGTTAACACTTGAGAGCAATTCCGGGAATGAAAATCCTCAAGATCAACGAGGACGCCGCAGCGCCTTAACTCTTGAAGAACAAGTTAAGAGTGGCTTGGGAATATTGGCGAGAATATCGAACCTATTTTCATATGGGGACAAATTGGGGAGTATTCTCTTCAACGATTTGCCGAATTGTAACTAACATTGAATCAACTTTAATGAAAACGGGAAAGTTTGGTATTCCTGGGAAAAAAGCATTGTTCAAAGGTTTTGGGCATCAGCAAAGTTGTGGTAATGGATGTCACAGAAACAGCTATCGAACGCCCAACAAAAAACAGAAAAAATACTTTTCAGCAAATAAAAAACAGCACAGCCTAAAAATGCAAGTGGTCATTAATCAAGAAAGTAAACAGATTATTTGCCTAAATTTTGAACCGGGGCCTTACCACGATTTCAGCTTGTTTAAAAAAAGCAATGTTCATTTCCATCCCTCAACCGATAGTTTACAAGATAGTGGCTATCAAGGGATACAAGACGATCACTTTAATAGCTCGACTCCTAAAAATAAACCTAAAAATGGGAATTTTTCTCTTTGATAAAAAGACTACAATCGAGCTTTAGCCCAGGATCGAATAGTGATTAAACATATTAATAGGAGTCTAAAAGTTTTCTGGCATTTTGTCAAATCGTTATCGAAATCGTCGCCGCCGTTATGGTCTCCGTTGTAATTTGTTGTCAGCACTTTACAATTATGAGTTAGCTCTCAGGTCTAAAATTCAAAACCTTTAATTCTAACAGAGATTTTTTTGGCAAGAGGTCTACTGTTAACTGTTAGCCATTAACAGTTAATTTTTAATCTTGTTCACGTAGCCCCACAAACTGTAATCTCGGCTCAGCCAACCCCGGAAAAAAGCCATCTGACTCGGATCTTCTTGCACCCGTTTGTAGCGGTAAATAATCCGTTCGTTAATCATTTGCAGCGCCGTATTTTTGTTGTTAGCGGCTTTCAATGCTTCCTTGGTGCGCGGGTCAAAAATGCCGGTTTGCGGCAATCCTAACGCTTGCTGGAGAAAGGTAATAGAGTTATTAATACCGAAATTAACGGCGGTGTCAAACATGACGATCGCCAAAGCTGGCTGCATCGTGCCCGAGAGGCTCGAATCCCAGTAATGTTGATAAATTTCTAGGAGCTCTGCTTCCGACATCTGCGTCACGTCGAGGGGCGGAAGCCCGCGACTGTAGCGGTAGGCGTTGTATTCCGTTTGCAGCACCCCCCTATAAGTTCTGCCGCCCTTATCTGCGGGGTGATTGCTGAATCCGCCCTCAAAATATAGGGTGAAATAAAGAGCTGTTTGGAATACTCGCTGCCGAAAGCTGGCTGTCTGCTGCTGTGCGAGAGTCTTTTGGGCAAAGGGCAAGGGGATTGCTAAGGTTAACAAGAGTATCCCCAGCAGGAGGTTTGGTTTCCACTTGATGTTATGTTGGCGCTGTGTCGCTTGCTTGTCGCTCATAAATTCTCTGTGACGATCGCCCGTAGTTCCGCTAAAACTGCTACTCTGCAAAATAATATAGATTCAACCTTTAACTTGATAGCACAGATAGGCCGCCAAATGAATTCCGATTTTCGCAACCAATCCGAAACACCCAAATTTGAAGATGCTGCATCGCTGACAGTTGTTGCAGAAACCTATTACTCTCAAGGCAATTTAGCAGCAGCCGTCGCTGCTTGTCGCCGAGCTCTGGAATTGCAACCGGATTGGGCGGCGGCTTACGTGACAATGGGAAATGTGCAGCAAGCAAGCGGCTACATTGAGGAAGCGATGCGGTTTTATTCTGAGGCGATCGCCCTGAATCCCGACTTTGCTGAGGCCTATGCTAATTTGGGCAGTATGCTCTACAAACAAGGGCATTTGGTGGAGGCGATTGTCAATTACGAAAAGGCGATCGAACTCAAACCAAATTTGGCTGCTGCTTACTGGAATTTGGCAGGGGCACTGAAGCAGCAGGGGCAGCCGGATGCAGCGGTAGCATACGAGCAAAAAGCTCTCGAACTCAATCCCCATCTGGCTGAGGTAGATTTTCACTTAAATTTAGGAGATAAATTAGCGCGGCAGGGGAAGTTAGATGAGGCGGTGGCTGCATGGCAGCAGGCGATCGCATTCAAACCCGATTTAGCCGAAGCATACTGTCAAATTGGCATAGTTTTGCGCCACCAGGGCAAATTTAAAGACGCAATACCCAACCTTCAAAAAGCCCTAGAAATTAAACCCGATTTTATTTCGGCCCACCAACATTTGTGCGGCATCCTCAGAGATACTAGCGATTTAGCGGCCGCGCGGCAAGCCGTTCACAAATACAGCCAAATGTGTGCCGAAACCGATCCAATTATGACCGCGATTTACTTCGTCAGCACCTATCAAGTGTCGGGATTGAATCAAATTGCGGGCGATCGATTTTTAGAGCTAGAGTCGTACTTGCAGCAAAACTTAGAAACCGCTAGTTCGGTAGAAATTAAATCGCTTTATGCAAACTTCTTATTCAGCACGCCTTATTTGCGAGATGACTTGGCGGCAAACTCAAAACTTTACAGATTAATTGCCCAAAAGTATATCGACCAATGTATCAAACCTAATTTTTCTCAACCCGCAAATTACAGTTTCAAACCAAATGCCCCATCCAGCAAGTTAAAAATCGGCTTTTTGTCCAATCACTTCAGCCGACATTCTGTAGGTTGGTGCAGCGCTGACATCATTCGCGAATTGTCCGACATCACGCCCAATTTGTATTTGTACGCTTCCGAAAGAATTGTTTCTGACGATCGCACTCAGAAATTTGAAAGTTTGGGCAAACTGACTTTTCCGAAAACTTACCCTAACGGACTTGCCAATTCCGCAGAAATTATCGACCAAATTCAGCAAGATGAATTGGACGTTTTAGTCGATTTAGATTCTCTCAGCGTACCAGTTCACGCTGACATTTTATACCAAAAACCCGCACCAGTTTGTGTTTCTTGGCTCGGATTTGATGCCCCTTACATATCGCCTGAAAATTACTTTCTTACAGACTGGCACTCGCACCCAGCCGGGCGAGAAAAATCTTATGACGAACAGCTAATTAGGATGCCGGATTCCTTTGTAGCGGTGTCAGGTTTTCAGAGATATGGAGTCGAGCCGGTTGCATTGAGAAAGTCGAATCGCATCGGTTTGGATCAAATAGTTTACCTGTGCGTCGCTCCCGGCAGAAAATTTAATCGCGAGTTGGTAAAAGCACAAATTGCGATTCTAAAACAAGTGCCGAACAGTATCTTAATTCACAAAGCTTTAGGCGATGCTGCGGTGTTTGAGGCTGCATATCACCAAGCTTGCGAAGCTGAAGGAGTCGGCCGGCACCGAATTAAGTTTTTACCGAGGTTTGCTACTGAGGAAGAACACAGAATTATCTATTTGCTGGCCGATGTTTTGTTAGATTCTTACCCTTACAATGGAGGCACTCACACTTTAGAGGCTTTGTGGTTTAATTTGCCGGTGGTGACTCGCACAGGAGAGCAGTTTTTGTCAAGAATGGGTTATTCGTTTTTGCAGGCTTTGGGAATTGAAACTGGTGTGGCTTGGTCTTGGTCGGAATATGTGGAATTGGGTGTAAAATTGGGTAAAGAGCGTGAATTGAAAAACGCAATTCAAGCACAGTTGGTGAAATCTAAAGATGCAGCCAATTTGTCGCCGCTGTGGAATCCGAAAAAGTTTGCTGGTGATATGTATGCGGTGTTTCATAAATTGTGTAAAATCAATTTTGAAAAGTAGGGACACGGCATTGCCGTGTCCTAGTCCCCGCGCCGGACACGGCAATGCCGTTTCCCTACAATTAATCTGGCGATGGTTACATTTTTCATCAAGGAAGATGGATTATTTTGGGGTAGGGAAACGGCATTGCCGTGTCCTCGGTTGCCTATAGTTCCGATGCTCTTGTCAACGATATCATATCAAATCCGGTAGCATCGGAATTATGTAGTGCGAGCGTCTCGCTCGCGATCTAGGCCGCGAGCGAGACGCTCGCACGCTATATTATCCAAATATATTATTCCGATGCTCTTGTCAACGATATCATTCCTCATCTAAAATCTAAAATCTAAAATGGTATGACTTCAACACTGCCAACTATTAAGTTTTTGAAACAGCCGACTTCGGAAGCTTGGGTGGAACAGGCGATCGCCCATTTAGATACAATCTTATTAGACCATTCTCACTGCGAGCGGAAAGCGGCAGGAGTAGCGTTAAATTTAATGTTTCGCTACCCAGCCCGGGAAAAATTGGTGAGGATGCTAACGGCGATCGCCCGCGAAGAATTAGAGCATTTCGAGCAAGTCAACCAGCGGTTAGAACAGCGCAGCATCGCTTTGGGCCCTTTGGCTGCACCTCCCTACGGTGCTGGTTTGTCCGGCCAAATTCGCAAGCAGGAACCGGAGAGACTTTTGGATTCTTTGTTGGTTTCTGGTTTGATAGAAGCGCGCAGTCACGAACGGTTGGGGTTGCTGGGCGATCGCTGTCCCGACGCGGAATTAGCTAAATTTTACCGCAGTTTGATGGCTTCGGAAGCGCGCCATTACGGTGTATATTGGATTTTGGCAACAACTTATTTCGATCGCGCTCTTGTGATTGAGAGGCTGGAGGAATTATCATTGGTAGAGAGCGAGTTGCTGGCAACTCTTTATCCTGAACCGAGAATTCACAGTTAAAAGCTAGGTGCATTTAAAGACTGTAAAACAGAAAAAATCAGTAATTTTACAGTTGCTAAAGTCAAAAAATAAATATACATTTCAACCACCAATGAAAACCCAACATCTGGATTTTTTAATTCGTTCCTGGGAAACGCGCGATCGCGCTGAGGCATTCCATTTAATTCGGGATGTTTTAGCAGAGTACGGTTTAAAATGCGAACCTCACGGGGCAGATCGAGATGTCTATGATGTAGAACTGCATTATCAGAATAAAGGCGGCGAATTTTGGGTAGTTGAACGGCAGGATCGAATAGTGGGTACAGCCGCTTACTATCCGATCGAGCGCGGGAAGAATGCTGTGGAAATTCGCAAAATGTATATTTTGCCAGCAGCAAGGGGACAGGGTTTGGGGAAGTTTTTACTGAAAGAATTGGAAAGTAAAATTATCGCTCGCGGATTTGATGAAATCTGGATAGAAACTGCTAGCATTCTCAAAGAAGCTGTTAAACTGTACGAAAATAGCGGATATCTACCGACAACTGGTGTGGAGACGCAAAGGTGCGATCGGGTTTACGTAAAATGTCGAGATATAAAAAAGCTATAATTACTCAAAATTCCACGCTAAGTTTATTTTTTTTTCTGCCGCCGAGGAATCTCGATGATAAATTCCGAACCTTCTCCTAATACAGCATTGCAGGAAAACTTGCCGCCGTGTTTTTCTACTACAATAGAGTGCGAAATTGCCAATCCTAAGCCAGTTCCTTTGCCAATGGGTTTAGTAGTGAAAAACGGGTCAAACAAGCGCTTTTTGACATCTTCGCTCATCCCGGGGCCGCTGTCAGCTATCCGTATCCCAATGCAGTTATTGTCGGTAACTTCGGTGCGAATCGTAATTGCGAGATTTTTGTCCGTGCGATCGGATGTATTCATCTCCATTTCCAAGGCGTCTAGCGCATTGCTCAACAAATTCATAAATACTTGATTTAACTGACCGGGATAACATTCAACTAAAGGCAAGTTACCGTATTCTTTAATCAGATTAATTGTCGGGCGATCTGGTTTATTTTTCAGGCGGTTTTGTAAAATCAGCAGCGTGCTGTCAATGCCTTCGTGAATGTCAACTTTTTTCATTTCGGCTTCGTCAAGTCTTGAGAAAGTCCGCAGGCTCAAAACTATGTCGCGGATGCGATCGGCTCCGACTTTCATAGATGCTAAAATTTTCGGTAAATCTTCAACAAGATAATCAATTTCAAAATCTTCTCTTGCATCTACAATTCTGGCGCTAGGCTGCTGATATTCCTGCTGGTAAAGTTGCAGCATTTTTAGCAGTTTTTGAGTGTATTCGCTGGTGTAGCTGATATTGCCGTAGATAAAATTAACCGGGTTGTTAATTTCGTGGGCGACACCTGCTACTAACTGTCCCAAACTCGACATTTTTTCACTTTGAATTAATTGAGTTTGGGTGCGTTGGAGTTCGTGCAAAGTTTGTTCTAGCTGTTGAGTTTGAGCTTGAGCTAATCGGGCCGCTGTGCGGGTTTGGGTGTACAGTTCGGCGTGGTCGATCGCGATCCCAATTTGAGCGATCACCGCTTGCATCAGTTCGACTTCGGAGTCGCTCCAATTTCGCACGGACATAGCCTGATAGCAGGTAATCACGCCAATATCGCCGGAAGCAGTATGAATTGGCAGCGACAGCACTGAGTGAAATTTTGAAGCCTGCAAAACTTCGCGCAATTCTACATCTTCAAAAGTGCTGACATCATCAATTCGCAGAATTTCTCGCCGCAAAATCTGTCGCACTGTGAGACGAGATTTGTCATCTATAGGATAAGTGCCGAGACTACTCGGCAAATCTGCATTCTTCGCTTCGCAAGTTACGTCCCAAACCGGAGGATTGCAGTTGGGACGGTACCAAGTGAAGATGCACAAATCTAGGTGCATCAGATTGCGAATTTCTTGAACGGCGGTTTCTAAAATAGTGTCTAAATCCAAAGAAGTGCGGATTTGATTGGCAATTTGATTGAGCAGTAGTTCTCGCTGAGCTTGCTGTATGAGCGCTTGTTCCGATCGCACTAAAGTTTCTTCTGCAAGTTGGCTATCGGTTAAATCTTGGAGGACTGCTTGGAGAATTTTTTTATTTCCAACCTCGATGATTGTCAGAACGACTTCTGCGGGAAAATCAGTACCGTCTAAGCGCTGGTGAACCCAATCAAAACGGTGGTTTCCCCGCTCAAAGGCGATCGCCATCATTTCGTCAGCCAAGCTCAAAGAATCTCTGCCGCTGGGTTGAAAAGGAGGCGACAGTTTGCCTGGGTGTTGGCCGTACAACTGTTGGGGGGCGGTGCAGCCAAATAGTTTTAGGGTGGCTGTGTTGGCATCGGTGATGGCGTTGTCGCATAACATTAAAACGGGCAAACTGGTTAATTCGTAGAGCAATCGAAATTTGGCTTCCGACTGCTGCAATGCGGCTTCTGTTTGCTTGCGATCGGTAATGTCGGCAACCATTGCCAAAGCGCCCACATAGCGTCCCTGTTTGTCTGCCAAAGATTTAGTAGAAACTATCGCCCACAAGTCGCTGCCGTCTCGGCGACGGAACTTAAAATCGTGCTGTTCGTTAATTCCTTGACGGCGGCGGTCGAGATTGATTTGTGCGATCGCCATGCCTTCTGCATCCATGAAAGCAAATAGCGACTCCCCGATCATTTCCTCTGGGGTGCAGCCGAGCATATCGGCCATTTTTTGGTTGACAAAAGTAGTTTTACCCTCCACATCTACGATCCAAATTCCTTCGTCGGCTGTCTCGACAATGCACCTGTATTTTTCCTCGCTTTCCTTGAGCGCTTCTTCTGCTAATTGGCGAGCCGTAATGTCTTGAGTCATTAGCAATCCGCCGATGATTTCTTGCCGTTCGTTTCTGACTGGCAAAGCATAACCGAGGTAGACGCGATCGCTGTAAAAAAATTCTGCAACAACTGTTTCTCCTGCCAGTGCCGCCCGATAAGTTGGCTCCAGACCGGCGCAAACATCTGGCTCGAATACTTCCCTGATTGTCTTGCCTTCCATCAATTCTTTGGAAAGCCCCACGGCTGCTAATTCTGTACCTTCTACCAGCGTGTAGCGCAGTTCTCGATCGAACAACATCACCGCGCCGTTAGGAAAGTTGCTTGCCATCGTGCGGTAAAGCTGTTCGCTTTTTTGCAGTGCAGCTTCTGCAAGTTTGCGATCGCTAGTGTCAACTACGACTGCACCGATGCCGATCGCCTCGCCATCTTTGTCGAGCAGGGGAAAATAAGAGCCGGTCAGGTGTCGGACAAACCCCGGCTGTCTTGGATTGTCACCACTCATCTCGATGTTAATTAGGGGTTGTTTCGTCCTCAAAATTTGTTCGTACAACGGCTCTACCATTGGAGCGATGTTCGGCAATATTTCGCGTACAGTCTTGCCGATGTGCTCTGCTGGACTCAGGCAATTTATTTCTGCTAGAAATTGATTAATTTGCACGTACCGCAGTTGGGAGTCCAAAATGCAAAGTCCCGCCGGCGCCTCCTTAAAAAAGCCATCAAATAGTGCTTGTCTCTGTGCTAATTCTTCTTCTAAAGCTTTGCGAGCGCTGAGATCGGTTAAATAACCAATCATCCCGACAACTTCTCCCGTGTTGTCTTTCAATAGCGAAAGCATCAGGTGCGAATAAAATTTTTCTCCAGATTTACGGCGCGTGATAACTTCTATTTCATGCTCGCCTTTTTTTTGTAGCGGTTTGATGACTTGCTCTAACAAAAATTCGTGCTGTTCTGGCGGGTAAATTAGAGAAATGTGCTGTCCGATCGCCTCAGTTTCTTGATAGCCGTATAACTTTTCGGAGGCTTGATTCCAAATGCGGATCGAGCCGTCGATATCTGTAGAAATCACCGACTCGTGAATTTTGTCGATAATTTGACTTTGGAGACGCAATTTTTCTTGAGTCTGTTCCAGTTCGGCGATTTTTTCTTGGAGTAGTTCCTTCGTTTTTGCCAGTTCGGCAGTCTGCTTTGCGAGCAATTTTTCTAGATGTGAATTGCAGTGGGGCGGCGCTGATTCCAGCGGCTCGCTATTTTGATCCCGAGTATTAAAAATTTCTTCAGCACTCAGCCAAATCGCGCACTCTCCCTCTGTTTCAATTGCGCGCTCGGAAACTCGCACCGGTACGAGATGCTTGTTTTTATGTTTGTATGCTGCTTCGCACAGGTGCGTGTGGCTATTTTTTGCTTGACATTCTAGATATTTTTCTGGGGGCGCGCACTGTGTTTGCTGAATTTCCCAGTAGTTGAGGTGGAGAGTTTCTGCAACTGTGCGGCCGATAATACTTGCAAAAGCTTGATTTACGTCGAGAAAAGTCCCGTCCGTCCGGCACAATGCCAGCCCGAGCGGGCTGAGTTCTAACAATTGGCGGCGGGAGCGATCGCGCTTGGCTTTTCCTAACTGGCTTTGCATCTGACCTAGCTGGACTTGGTTTATTTAAAATTATATCTTTTTATCTTGTTTATTACTGTGAGTTTTATCCTTAATTAAAAAAGAGGTAAGAAGGAAGTTCGGCAACGATCCCTGTACGGGTTTTAACAAATGTAACGGATGGATGCTGAGGTTGGAGGGAAGAAGGAAGAGGTTGGAGGTTGGAGGTTCGAGGGAAGTTCGGCAACGATCCCTGTACGGGATTTAACGGATGGATGTTGAGGAAAAAGACAGGATGGGGAAACAAAAATGAGTAATAATCAACGGGGAGGAGGAAAGAGGGAATGAGAAGAAAGCAGAAAAATCACAAAAGAAGAAGTACAAAACTGGTACAAAGACCATTAATTTATACATGGTATCTTCCCTCCAAAGTTCTTCCTTCTTCCTTCTTCCCTCCAAAGTTCTTCCTTCTTCCTTCTTCCTTCTTCCTTCTTCCTTCTTCCTTCTTCCTTCTTCCTTCTTCCTTCTTCCTTCAATTAATCGCGGGCAATACCTTCGGCTCGGGCGGCCAACTGCACTGCACCGGCGACAGCAATGGCCACTCTTTCGTCAAAAACCGACGGTATAATGTGTTCTTTGTCAAGCTGGGAAGGGCTGACTAAAGAGGCGATCGCGTAAGCTGCTTCCAAATACATACTGGGCGTAATCGTGGTTGCTTTGCAGTCCAAAGCACCTCGAAATATCCCCGGAAATGCCAAAACATTGTTAATTTGATTGGGGTAATCGCTGCGTCCGGTGGCAATGATTACCCCATCCTCCATAATTAATTCGGGCTGAATTTCGGGAATTGGATTTGCCATTGCAAAAACAATGGGATTCTCGGCCATCGAGCGCACCATCAAGCGGGTGAGCACGCCTGGGGCGCTGACGCCTAAAAATACATCGGCACCGGCGATCGCATCTGCCAAAGTACCGGTCGAGGACACAGCAAATTCTAGTTTTTCTGGGTTCATATCCGTGCGGTCTTTGGAGAGGATGCCTTTGGAGTCGCACATGATGATGTTTTCGGCACCTGCTTTACGCAGCAAGCGGGCGATCGCGACTCCGGCCGCACCGGCTCCGTTAATCACGATACACACTTCTGATATGGATTTTTTGACGATTTTCAAGGCATTAATTAATGCTGCCAAACTAACAATCGCCGTGCCGTGCTGGTCGTCATGAAAAATCGGAATATCTAGAGTTTCCCGCAATCTTGCTTCGATTTCAAAACAGCGGGGAGCAGAAATATCTTCGAGATTTACTCCGCCAAAAACCGGGGCGATATTCTGCACTGTACGAATAATTTCTTCGGTATCTTGGGTGTTCAAACAGATAGGAAAAGCGTCAATACCTGCAAATTCTTTAAATAGCATGGCTTTGCCTTCCATGACTGGCAGTGCGGCGGCAGGGCCGAGGTTTCCCAGTCCCAAAACTGCGCTACCGTCGGTAACAATGGCAACAGTATTTTGTTTGATTGTGAGGTTGTAAACTTGTTGGGGGTCATTGGCGATCGCAGTGCAGATGCGGCCGACTCCAGGGGTGTAAGCCATTGCCAAATCCGACTGGCGTTTGAGGGAAATTTTGCTAATTACGCTGATTTTTCCGCCGCGGTGCAAGTTGAAAGTGCGATCGTACACGTCGATCACTTTGATATCTGGCAGTCCTTTCACTGCTTGCACTATTTCTTCGGCGTGCTCGGTACTGGAGGCATCGACGGTGATATCGCGAACCGTAGTGGCGCGGGTTTCCTCGATCGAGTCGATTTGGCCGAAGTTGCCGCCGACAGATGCGATCGCGCTGGTGACTCTGGCCAGCATTCCCGGTTGGTTCGGCAGAGCAACCCGAATTGTTAAACTAAAGCTGGGGTTCGGTGTCAGTTTTACCATGATTCCTTGATTTTAGATTTGAGAATTTCAATCTTAGATTTTATCGCCAATGTTAGGCATAAAATTTAATAATTAAAATTTTCAACTAAAATTTTTAACAAATTCTATGAACTTGCGATCCGATCGCTCTGCACTCCCAAGCGCGCCAGTGGAAAACTCATCTTTTTTTGAGTTGAGTTTTGCTCTGTGTATAGCTTGTGACTCGCCCACAAACAGCCTGTTTTCTGTCAAGTTCCCAGCGAACCGCAAATATGAAGCACCAGGCTAGAAACCGGGTTTCTACGAAAATTTTGCATTAGTAACGAGAAATATACGAACAAACCGGGTTTCTGAGGTCAACCCGTGCAAGTCTTATCTATTTTTGAGAATATTTCTGCTTATTCTGAACACAAGCGGATTTTTTTCAAAACTCTATTTTCCAGCGATAACGCCTAATTCCTGCTGCTGTCTTTTGAAGCGAGACGCCTAGGAGAGTTAATGCGGCTTTTTCCTGGCCGAGAATTTCAAAGGTGGTACCCGCCACGCGATCGATCCGTGGAATCAATCGAAAGCATCTCAAATCTAAAATCCTCAAGCCCCCGAATTTATCCGTGGGGTCAATCCAAAATCCAAAATCTAAAATCTAAAATCGAATGGCCTTTATTGGGGATGTAAAAAATAGATGCACGGCTGTTTGAGCCGGCAGGTAAAAATCAGATCGACTGACAAACGGGCATTTGATATATATTTTGCCTGCTTGTTTAAGACTTGCCAAGAATTGCGAGTGCAACCTTGCAAGCGATCGAATTACCTGCACTCTTTGCCCGAGAATTCCAGAGAAGGTAACTAACAAATAATCTACCCCGCGTCGGCAAAGGCATCGGTTTACCCCTGGACAGCGAGTTGCTGCTTGCTAACAGTCAATTTTATCGATCGGCAGCAGCATCGGCACATATAATAGTAAAGAATTTGCAAGCCAGACAATCTGGGGGAACTTTTTCTAAGTCTTGCAGATCGACCGGTCGATCTGCTTCGCTGCAGGCGGGAACTATGCACAGGGCAACTTGTCCGACTCCAGCCATGAGTTCGGCAACTCGCTCCAAAATACTGTCAATTTTTTCTATTAGTTGCTCTGCTGCATCGAGACTCGGCGCGATAATGAAAAAGGTTTTGACTCCCTCGGGACAGGGGGCGAAGCCGAGGGTACAGTCTCGTAATAGTGCTTCGGTGGAGAGACTGAAACCGTTGTAGAAGCGATCGATTACTGCTTGATAAAAGGCTTGGGTCAGAGAACGATCGCCAAAAATAGGTTGAGATAACATAACTACTTCCTTTCGTAGGATTTTTGGGAGCATTGAAAAAATTTTAACATACCTTAATGTAAGCGATTTAACTAAATTATTTAGCGATCGAGATCATGGACTTGATGTGACATTTTTTAATTTGTGTAGCGATCGCAACTGTGATAAAATGTACTGTGTGTTAGCACTGCCAGTGCTTTCGATCGCACCAGCAGATCCAAGCTAAGTACAAAATTTCCTAGTAACTGGGGAGAGGGGGAGAGGGGGAGAGGAGGAGAGGGAGAGAGGGAAATTACGTAAGTAGTAAGAGTATTATTGGCAAAAAGTGCTGAATCTAGAGTTTAAAATAAACATCCAATCAAAATATTAAACATGAACTCGATCGCCCAACAGTTAAAAGCAAGATTTGAAAAAGCATTCACCGCGGCATTCGGCGAAAGTTATGCAGGTGCAGATCCGATGCTAGCCGCCGCCAGCAATCCCAACTTTGGGGACTTTCAGTGCAATGCGGCGATGAGTTTGGGGAAAAAGTTAGGAAAACCCCCACGGGCGATCGCCTCTACAATCATCGAAAATCTCGACATCGCCGACATCTGCGAAACCCCAGAAATCGCCGGGCCCGGTTTTATCAATTTGAAGCTGAAACCGGCTTATTTGGAATCGCAAATTAGTGAGATCGCCGCCGACTCGCGTTTGGGGATTGAACCGGCGAAAACGCCTCAGACAATCGCGATCGACTTTTCGAGTCCGAATATAGCCAAAGAAATGCACGTCGGACATTTGCGATCGACAATCATCGGAGATGCGATCGCCCGTACCCTCGAATTTCTCGGCCACGACGTACTCAGAATCAACCACATCGGCGACTGGGGAACCCAATTCGGAATGCTGATCGCCTACTTGCGCGAAGTTCACCCCGAAGCATTAACAACTGCTGACGCCCTAGACTTAGGCGATTTAGTCGCATTTTACCGCCAAGCAAAACAGCGCTTCGACACAGACGAAACCTTCAAAGAAACCGCCCGCCAAGAAGTAGTAAAACTGCAAGCAGGCGCCGAAGACACCCGCCGCGCTTGGAAATTGCTGTGCGATCAATCCCGTCGCGAATTCCAAGTAATCTACGATTTGCTCGACATCAAATTAACCGAACGCGGGGAATCGTTTTACAATCCATTATTGCCCGCAGTAGTCGAAGATTTAACCAATCTAGGTTTGCTAGTAGAAAGTGACGGTGCAAAATGTGTTTTTGTAGACGGTTTCACCAACAAAGAAGGCGAACCGCTACCGCTAATCGTCCAAAAAACCGACGGCGGCTACAACTACGCCACAACAGATTTAGCAGCAGTGCGCTACCGCATCCAAAAAGACGGCGCAAAGCGCTTAATTTACGTCACAGATTCAGGACAAGCCAACCATTTTGCCCAAGTATTTGCAGTAGCCAGAAAAGCCGGTTGGATTCCCGAAGATGTCGAAATTGTCCACGTTCCCTTCGGTTTGGTATTGGGAGAAGACGGCAAAAAATCGAAAACTCGTTCTGGCGATACAGTGCGGCTGCAAGATTTGTTAGATGAGGCGATCGTCCGCGCCCGCAAAGATTTGGAAGAGAGATTAGTCAGAGAAGAAAGACAGGAAACTGAAGAGTTTATAGCTAACGTAGCTCACGTAGTTGGTTTGAGTGCAGTTAAATATGCCGATTTGAGTCAAAACCGGGCGAGCAATTACACTTTTAGTTACGACAAAATGCTCGCTTTGCAAGGCAATACAGCACCTTATATGCTCTATGTTTGCGCGCGCGTGCAAGGAATCGCCCGCAAGGGCGAGATTGATTTCGAGAATTTAGATGCTAGTGCGAAAGTAATTTTGCAGTCGGATGCGGAGTTAGTTTTAGCCAAGCATTTATTGCAATTTAGTGAAGTGATAAATGCTGTTAGCGGCGATTTGTTGCCGAATCGGATTTGTCAGTATTTGTTTGAATTGAGTCAAAAATACAATCAATTTTACGAACAGTGTCCGGTCTTGGAAGCTGAGGAACCGTTGCGGACTTCGCGGTTAATTTTGTGCGATTTGACGGCGAGGACTTTGAAGTTGGGTTTGGAGTTGTTGGGGATTAAGGTATTAGAGAGGATGTAATCTAAAGAAGGTGCGTCAGAGATCGAAACCCTCAATAATTGTTAGAGAAACTCCCCTGACGCACCCGACAGCTCGATCTAATTTTAGATTGCCGATTTTAGATTCAAGATACTAATAAAATCTAAAATCTAAAATCTAAAATTACCATTACCCATTACAAAATTGCGAAGTTTGCGATCGATATACCTCGTACATCAGCAAACTTCCCGCTACCCCGAGATTCAAAGAATCTGCCGCACCTAGCATCGGAATCCGCACTAAATGCTGGCAGAAATCCCGCTGTTGCTGAGTCAGGCCTTGACGCTCTTCGCCGAGGAACAGCACGGTCGATCGAGGATAATTGAAAGAGTGAAAATCAGCAGCGCCGTCAGGCGACGCACCGACGCCGTGACAGCCGTGATGGCGCATCCAGCCACCCAGAGTTCGGAAGTCCGTGCGGACGAACTTCTGGGCGAACAGCCCGCCCATTGAGGCCCTCACAGCGTCTGCATCAAACGGATCGGCACGCCCTCCGACGAAAATGAACCCAGCGCCGCCCACAGCTTCCGATGTGCGGATCAAAGTCCCCAAATTGCCTGGGGATCGCACATTTTCCAGCACTACCCAGCACAAACCGGCTTGGGGCGATATCTCGTCCAATTTAAACCACCGCTGGCGGACGATCGCGCCGACACCTGAAGCGCGTTCTGTTTTGCAAACGCGCCGGAATTGTTCGGGAGTAACTGAAATAGTTGGAATGCCGGAACGGCGGGCGCTGCGAACCATTTTTCGGGCAAGTGGCGCTATGAGCAATTTTTCGCTGAACAGGATTGCCGAAATCTCGAAGTGGCGGTCGATTACCTGCACGAAATTGCGAACGCCTTCAATGTAAAACAGGCTGTGGGTATCGCGGTAGGCGCGATCGAATTGAAGCCTTTCGATTCTTGCCAGGGTAGCCTCAACCTCTGGCCGATCGAGGCTGGAACTTTTAGTACCAGCCATCCTCCTTCTGCGGAGCCATGAGGCTCCCTACTAGCGAGATTTGAATTAACATATATTGCTACAGAAATATCTCTGTAGAACTCAACTTTAATTATTTATAACACGCTACGTCTGCCGATCGACAGATTCATCGAAATCAATTCCCTCCCACAGCTCAGAAAGCGGTACAGTCTCTCCTGTCATTGCTTCGTGCCATCCTTGACGAAAACACTCTTCGGCTGACTTCAGCGGTTCCTCATCAGCAAGAACAATAATGCGAACTCGGCGATCGGCAAATTTCGCTGATTGGGCGAGAATCTCTTCCCAAGTTCCCTCTAGTTCTAAAAGTTGTGATGTCATTGCTTTTACTTTTTTTGAAATAGGGATTTAGTTAATTGTAGCGCATCTCTAAAATCTAGTATTTACGGCTTTTTGTTAACAATCAAGCTATCCAGGACGCCTTTAAACATTGTTACGACAATTTGGCGATCGTTATCTCTCACAAAAATATCGTAATTGGGAGTTGAGTTAATTTCTATTAACCAATATTGTCCGTTTTTATCTAGCGCGATGTCAAACCCCGCATAATTAATCGCCATTTCGGCAAAAACAGGTTTAACAAAATCTTCAATCTCAGACATGAGATTGGGGTTAATTATATGTTTGGCTTTCGCACCTTCCCAGTGCAGCGGGCTTAAATTCCCCGCAAATTTAGCCTGAGATTTGTCTTTCTCGTACAGCAAAACTAGCTTTTCTTTGCAGAATACAGCCCGATATTCGCGGGCAATTTCGATATATTCTTGAGCTAGCGCCACATAGTCATAATTTTTGCTGTCGATGTTAAATATAATTTCTAGGGCTTCTTTAATTTGCTCTATAGTTTTACACAAAAAAACATTGTTGCCACCAGCACCGCGATTTCTTTTGAGAATCACCGGGAAAGCGAAATTTTTGTTTACTTCTAAAACTATTGATTCAATATCTGGGAAACTCAAATACTTTTTATACTTCTCCTCGCAGTGAGGCGTGACAAAACCGAGAGTTCTGGGAGTATTTATTTTGCCGCTTAAGAGTTGATAAGTATATTCTTTGTCTTTAAAAATCTGTGCAATTGATGCGCTGTTAAATGGCATCATGTAATTGACAAAATAATAGTTTTCCTCTCTATGTTTGATTCTAATCAAGTTTTGGGAATGATGCAGGATTTCGTAAGGGATATTTAATTCCTCACAAGCTGCCAGCAGGATTTCAATATTGGTTAGCATAAAATGCAAGTTCAATTGTTAATTTTAACTTTAGTATCCACCATTACTCAATATCCCGCCACTCGCGAGCATCCACAAATCTCGACAAATGCCCCACATTTGTTGTAGCAATAACAACCTCTTCTCCACCTTCAGCAACCAGCAAACATTGAGCCGCTAAAATCACATCTCTATCAAGTTCTTTGGGGTCTGCTGTTGGCATTCCAGCCTGAGCGACGCACCCTACATATTAACATCACAGAATATAAATATAGTGGCTACTGTACTTCATCAACCTGGAATATGCTGTATCTGAAAAAGTTGAGATTCGAGAATCTCTCTCAAACCTCAAATTAAATCAAATTCTATCCAAACAACCGCTGCTGCCCGTTTGCGGCATCTTTCCCGGCATAAATCTCGCGCGTTCCCTTGGGAATGTAAATCCAATCGAATTCTTGCAAGCGGTTGGTCAAATTGGAAATGCTCACTCCCAATTCATCTCTCATTTTGTATAAATGCGACCACTTAGTTAAATCGCGTCCCTGTCTTTTTTCCTCCAAAATACACCGAGGCATCAACAAA
This sequence comes from Microcoleus sp. N3A4, assembly GCF_036701805.1. Lineage (NCBI taxonomy): Bacteria > Bacillati > Cyanobacteriota > Cyanophyceae > Oscillatoriales > Microcoleaceae > Microcoleus > Microcoleus sp. N3A4. Next base: position 98,489 of record NZ_JAUBRJ010000016.1, on the reverse strand, counting down.
CAGCTTGCAAAATATTGCGCTTGCCATTCGATCGACAAAACCTTATTATCAGCACTCGCACCCCGACAAACAAACGGTTCCTCGACATCAGACGCCGTTTTTCCTTCATTGCCCAAGTTTAATTCCAACTGTTCGACAGTGCCGTCTGCTTCGTCTTGATTGACGTGTAGCACCCAGTGGCCGATTTCGTGGGCGATCGTCGATTCGATGAAACCCGGCGGTTTTTCGAGAATCTGTTCGTTGATTTCGATTAACCGCTGCTGCGGCAAAATCCTCGCCGCGATCGCACCTTCTTCATCCGGCTCAATGCACTCCCAAACTACGCCCAAATCCAGAAAATCAGCAACCGTTGTCGCATCAAAAGGCCATCTCGGAGCAAAATTTTGCGTTTTCTGCATCTGCATCAGGATGTCATTTGCCAAACGCTCGATCGATTCTTTGGGATAGAAGCAATACGGCTTAAAAATACTCACTATGAGGGGCCTCTCTTACGCTTCAAAAGACTGTTTGAGCCAATCGGGATTTTCTTGCATCCGGCGGAAAAGAGCCTGCATTTCCTTCGGATTCTGCTTCAGCAGCGCTTCGTACTGCTGCGGCAGTCTCCCCGCCAAGAAAATCAATTCCTCTTCGTTTATGTCTAGATTCCGCGCTAATGCTCGGATTACGTCCTCTTTTGGCGCATAATCCGCTCGATCGTTCTCCAACTTCGACAAATAAGTAAAATCCACACTTAGCATAGCAGCTAGCTCACGTTGTGAGTAAGCTTTGTCCTTGCGAGCTTGACGGATCAGTCTTCCAAATGTTTGTTCCACGGTTTTTTGCCTCCTGACAAGCATTCTAGCCTGTTTTGATGAAAAATTCAACAAAAGACTTGACGGGAAAATCAACCCAGGCTACCATGAGGTTAGTTGACGGTTTAATCAACTAATTTAACCGCCCTGGTAGGGTCAAAAGGGGAAATTATCCCAGGAAACAGCTACATATAGCGCCTTTAAATTCAGAGGAGTGAGAAGCGCTGGGCGTCAAAACGCTTGTACGCAGCAAATAAGGAGGAGCAGATCGCAAATGCTGAGAACCTGGACAGACACGCATTACAAGCTCGAAGACGATGACTGGCTATACATCGCCACCCACGAAGAACAAAGCTCAGCCTCACTCGTTTGTCCCGGCTACGCGCGGGATGGCGAAGGCTTCAGCATCCACTTCTCCCCAGCGCACCTAGAAACATTAGAGCATTTGCTCGCCGCGCTGCGGATTATTAAAGCTCAACAAGAGGCGATGCTTGAGTATACCTATCCAGAACCAAAAGCGACAACACATCTCATTAGGTAATGGAAGGAAGAAGGAAGAAGGAAGAAGAAAGAAGGAAGAGGGAAGAAAAATAATTCGATTGTTGTGAGTTCCCAATTCCCAATTACCGATTCCTAATTGTCAGAACATAAATCAATAACTAAGGAAAAACGAACAATGACTACTAAAACACAAGAAAGACCTACATTTTCAGTATTTGGTGCCAAACCTAGCAACGCTTTGCTAGTACCGGAAATCCCGATCGCAGTGCGTAACAATTGCCAAAGCGGCCAATGGGCGATCGGCGATACAGATTACGGTTCCAAGTGTTCCATGACAATCCTCAAATTCTCCAAATTCTTCGGTTCTCTCGGTCAAACTTCGCACACATTGTGGGGTCAACTGTGGTTTGTCGCAGAAACCGGCGAATTGCCGCAAGGAGTTGTCATGGTGACATACATCAAAAACCGCAGTTTGAACGATTTTAACCGCTTGGTAGCCTCAGTTCAATCTCGCGGCGTAGAGCCTGCAACCGGGATTTTTGTTCCCGAATTTGTCAAGCATTCCGGTCAGAAACCAGACGACAGCGGAGTAGTAAAACCGATTAATTACTACAGCTTGAAATGGTCTTGGAACGAGCGGGGCGATTGGGCAGTTATCGACCAAGCAGCAGCAGTTTTGTCGGATTCTGGCAATCAATCGCGGATGATTGACTTAGAAGGAACAAGGGCTATGGTGTGTTTAGATAACTTGCCGGCGCAGCAAGTTGCCTGCTTGATGGCTGCTCACGCTAGTAGTGAAATCGATGCTATTGCTTTGAATTCCAACGGCGGTATGTCGCTACCGCCAGCCGAAGACAAATCAACTGCTGACTTGTTCTAATTTTGTTGTAAAGGCGCGATTTAATCGCGCCTTTATCATAACTGTTACAACAGAGTGAAATGAAGAAATTAACGAAGCTAAAAACCAAACCAAACCTGCAAGAAAGCCGTTTGAGAGAGAATCTTGAGCTACTAAACCAAATTCGGGCAGATGCACTTAACGACATCGAAAGTCTGACCCAAGACTTCCAGCACATGACTTTAGTTGCCGAATCCGTCCAGCGGAATTACCGAGCTTTGTTAGCCGAAAATCAACTGCTAAAAGGCACTCTTTTGAGTATAATTGATGAGTGCGACTGCGGGCAAGGAAATCGGTGCGATCGCTGCTGGGAAATTCTCAAAATTATCGCGATCGACAATCCCGAAGAAACACCCGACGCAGCCAGAAAATATCGAGCCATTCTCAGCCAACTCCGCAACTTAGGATAACTGAAAACGTCTCTGTAAAAAGTCTCGACAAGTTAGAATCAGGAGAAGCAAACATTATGACAATACCAAGTGCCAAAGATAGCAAAGCCAAAATTTTGCAAAACTTTCAGCAGATTTTAGCCGACAAGAAAAACATCGAATCAAAAGTAGAAACCAAAGAACAATCTGCCGAAAAAGCCAAAAACAAACAACTCCTCGAAGTCGCTTCCACCTACACAATTGACAGCATAGTCAAAGGCTTGGCCGACTTGCAATTAGATTTCGGCAGCATCATCAGCGGACTTTCCGAAAAACTCAAAGCGGAATCTTCAAAGTTAGACGAATTAAAACGCGCGATCGAAATAGAAACCGAACAATTGCAACAGTTGCAGCAAATCAGAGTTGTAGCAGACGCCCTCCACATTTTAACTCAAGAACACCGAGAAAAACTGACTCTGCTCGAACAAAATGCCGCCAACCAGCGCGAAATTCTCGAAAAAGATACGACTCAAAAACGCAAGATTTGGGGGAAAGAACAGCAAGAATTCGATCTAGCCGTTCAAGAAAAAACTGCACTCACAACCAAATATCGCCTGGGTGAAACAGCAGATTACCAATACGAATTACAGCGCACCCGCAAAATCGAAACCGACGAATACGAAGAAACGAAGCGCAAACTAGAACAGCAGTTGCAAGAATCAACCCGCGAAAAAGACAAAAATTGGACAGAACGGGAAAAATTACTCAGCGACAATCAAGCGGAGTTTGAAGAGAATCAAAGAAAAGCCGCCGGATTTGAAGAAGAACTCAAACAGGCTTTTGTTAAAGCCAAAGAAGAAGCAATTCAAGAAGTTTCCCGCGAAGCTAAAGTCAAGGCAGATTTAGTGGATAAAGAATGGGAAGGAAGCAAACAGGGATATGAATTGAAAGTGCAATCTTTACAGCAGACAATTGGGCGACAAACCGAACAAATCGCCGAAATTTCCGCGCAACTGCAAGCCACGATGAAGCAAGCGCAAGATTTGGCAATGAAAGCTTTTGCTAGCAAAGCTTAAGGTTGGTTTGCAGCCAAAATTTTGACAAGAAGAATCGGCGGTTGAAACCGCGACTACATAAACAAAGTCCGCCTTCGCGGACTAACAGAGTTAGGAGATGAAGGTAATGGCGAAATTGAGTGACAAAAATACTAAGGCTGAAATCTTAGAAGCTTACAAACAGTTGGAAAAGGAAAAAGCCACATTAGATTCCCAACTGAAGCAGCTTGAAAACTGGCAATCTACAAATTTTTCTCAAAACGACCAATCGGCAAATCTTTCTCAAGCAGAAGTCGCAGTCAAAGAACTAGCAATAGCGGAAGCAAAAAAAGCAATGAATTTAATTGAAAGCAAGCAAAAAATGCAGTCTACAATCGACAATTTGATTTTGCTGCAATTTGGCTTTGGCGGCGCTGTCAGCGAGTTGTCTGAAAAATTAACTTCGGAAGCTGCTAAAGTCGAAGAATTGCGGCGCACTGTGGGCGAGGAAGTTCAACAACTGCAAGAGTTGCACAGTTTAGAAGATGTTGCAGAAGATACGCTGGACAATTTAATTCAACAGTACGAAGAAAGCGCCAAAACTTTTGCTGGCGAACTCAGCGAACAGCGCGAAACTGTTGAACAGGAATTGTTGGAACGCCGGCAAGCTTGGGAAAAAGAGCAGGAACTCCACAAGTTGACCATTAAAGAACGCAATGAGACTCAACAAAAAGCTCGCGAGCGGGATGAAGAGTTGTATGATTATGATTTGAATCTTCAGCGAAATCTGGACATCGAAGAATACGAACAGCGCCAGAAAAGGCTTTATCAAGAAATCGAAGAGTTTCAGCAAGAACAGGAGAAACAGTGGGCGGAACGCGAAAAATCTATTTCGGAACGGGAAAAACTTTATGCTGAGGTTAAAGCTAAGGTAGAAGCTTTCCCGAAAGAACTGGAAGCTAATATCAAGAACGGGAAAGATAACGGCCGCAATATTGGCAATTACCAAGCTAAAGTTAAGGCTGATTTGTCTGCTAAAGATATCGAAGGGCAAAAGCAAAATTATGAACTGCAAATTCAAGGGATGTTGCAGACAATTCAAAATCAAGATGTGCGTCTTGCTAGCTTGTCGAAACAACTGGATTCTGCTTTGAAACAGGTTCAAGATTTGGCGGTGAAGGCGATTGAGGGTGCGTCGAATTTGAGTTCTTTCCAAGCAGTGAGGGAAATTGCGATCGAACAAGCGAAGACTCAGCAAAAAAGTAAGTAATTCGTAGGGCTGTTAGGAGTTAATTAGGTTGCTTTAGATACCCGATTTCTTGAAGAAGTCGGGTATCTGGGTATGGAAGGGAGAGATTTTTGCGATCGCCCGCGAATTGTGCAAAAATATAAGTATTTAGGATTAGCACAACTGCTATGCTTGATACTGACAACTTCGATCCGCGCGAGATTCCTATATATTCTATCCCTCAAGCAGCGCAATATCTCAGGCTGCCGAAGGATAGGTTGCGAGATTGGGTTGGTGGCTGGTTCTCGAGAACAAAAGCGGACAAGCGCTTCTTTGAGCCACTGATTAAGTTACCTCACCCCAACAATTTTGAACTGCTTCCCCAGTCCAAAACTACACTACTTTCTTTCACAAATTTGGTAGAGGCTCATGTCTTGATTGCCATTTTTAAGGCTACTGGCTTCTCCCGAAAACAACTTAGCACTGAACTCGACTACATCAACCATCATCTTTCTACTCCTAAATTATATGCTGGAAGAGAGTTTCAAATCGAGGGAATAGCTCTTTTGTTTGAGAGATTCGGACAGAAGCTTGCAGCATCCGACAGGGAACAGGAAGCAAGACAGATTCTAAAAACTTATTTCGATCGCATTGTACGAGATGAAGCTGGATTACCTATCAAACTCTTCCCTTTTACCAAATTATCAGGTTCCGACGAACCTAAAACAGTGATGATTGACCCCAGAATCTCCTTTGGTCGTCCAGTTTTAGCTGGAACTGGCATTCCCACAGCTATGCTGGCGGAACGTTACAAAGCTGGGGATTCCATCGATGAACTTGCCGAAGACTACAATTGCGATCGGCTCCAAATAGAGGAAGGTATTCGCTGCGAACTTCCGCTAGTAGCAGCATGAATGAGATATTTTTCATAGACAGATGTTTAGGAACGAAACTGGCAGATTCACTCCGAAATGTGGGGGCTACAGTAGAAATTCACGACGATCATTTTGATCCAGATATGAAGGATGAGGATTGGCTGAGGATAGTTGGAGAACGCAATTGGGTGGTATTAACAAAGGACAAGAAAATCGCTACCCGTTCTTTGGAGTTATTAGCCGTGGCTCAAGGCAATGTACGGCTTTTTGCATTTGCCGACGGCAATGTTCGTGGAGTTGTAGTGGCACAAGCTTTTGTAAAGGCCTTACAAAATATGCAAAGATTTATTCGGGGGAATCAAGCACCTTTCATCGCTAAGGTGTACCAGTCGGGTTTGGTAAAGCCCTGCAAGAACCAAAAAGAACTTTTGAGAATGCTCCCTAAAACAAGTGAGTAAATCATCCCCAATCAATCTCCCTTAGTCCAGTTTTAAAACTGTCCACTCGCTGCGAGTCTTCCTTGAGCCTCAAAGCCTATCTACATCGTTCTAATTTTTAGTAAAAAGCCCGATCGCCCTGTTCACTTATCGAAACTGTCCCTTCCTCTCCTGACCGCTTCACTCACGCTATCTATTCTTTAAGTTAATCAACCAAAAGATATATTTGACTTAGAGGCACTATGCAGAAACAAATCATACGTCAAAAAGATACTAATGCTTGGATACTTCAGTGTTGGGTTTCTTTTATTGTTGCCCTTTCCGCAACTACTGTAGGTATCATTTATTTACAGGTAGACCCCTGGCAGAAAGCTTTTATGGGTATGGGTTTAACTTTTTCAATCGGCTCGTCTTTTACTTTAGCAAAAACCATTCGCGATAACAACGAGGCAACAACATTAACTGCCAGAATCGACGAAGCTAGAGTTGAGAAAATTCTCGCTGAGCACCATCCTTTGAAATAATCGGCGGCGCATCACTCGGCGGATGACTCGGCGGTTGAAACCGATCCTACACAAACGAAGTCCGCCGACGCGGACTAAGAGTAAGTGAAAGTTATATTTTGTATAAAAACAGCCCGCGCAGGCGGGCTTTGTTTTTGTAGCCTGATTGCTTCAAGCTGTGGATTTTAATTGGGGATTTCAATGGCCACCTTTGAACTTACGATCGCCCAATTTAGCTTTTTCCCGCTGGCGAACACCAGTCCGAATCGTCGCATACTCCACGGGAAAACCAACTACAGGAATCACCTGATCCTTGCGTTCCTCTTCCAGATTCTTGAGTTCGGTGTAATCAACCCAGTGAATGCAATTCACCGGACAAGTGTCGATCGCCTCAGCAATCAACTCTTCAGAATCCCCGTCTTGTCGAACTACGCGCGATCGACCGTAATCCGGTTCAATATAAAAAGTGTTGCGAGCAACGTGAGCGCAGTGCTTGCAGCCAATGCAGGTAATCTCATCAACATAGACACCTTTTTGGCGCAACACGCCGCCCAATTCCGGTTCAAAACCAGAGCGATCGGGCGCATCCCGCAAAAAACCTCCCAACTCCGGCTCTAAACCAGAGCGATCGTTTGCTGTATCTATTCCGAGTCCAGAAAGCTCAGACATTTAGACCCCCACAAGAGTAAATAAGTCCTCCACGCACTCCGACAAGGCACTGAGCGAAGTCGAATGTGTTTAGCGAATTTCCGGTTTAACTGAGATGTTGCACCATTCTCAATAAGCCTTTTATGAACAGGCAAGATGCCTGTTCCACAAAGACTGAATTTTCTTCTTGTGGAACAGGCATCTTGCCTGTTACTGACATAGTGCAAGATGTCAGCTTTCACGCATCTAAGCGCACCAGCGCTGAACCACCAAGCGGATCGAACCGTCTTGATTTTGCTTTTGCTCAGAAACTTGGAAACCCTGCTTAGCGCTTTCATTCACCACAGTATGGTAAGCGTAGCGCTGAGTCACCTTATTCAGAAAACGGTCTACAGACCAAGCTTGCTGCCAAAACTGCAAATCAGCCACCAATTCATACTCAGTCCCGTTCCAGCTAAAACCTAGGTCATAGCCGTTTTCTTGCTCAATTACCACCTCAGCGGTGCTGGTTAGGCCGCGATAGCCGCGCACCTCAGTCGGGCCAGACTTCCAATCGATACTCAAGTCTGTTAAAGCGGCTTCCAAAGAATTCAAATTGCGGATCTGGGTCTTAATTTGGCTAAAGTGTGACATGGTGATTCCAAAAAAATTTAAGTGAACTCAACAAAAAAATTACCAATCGCTAAAAGCCACTTGGGCGGTCGCTTCGGCTGACTGATGCAGCGCTTGCGTGAAATATTCAGATGTTGACTCTTGATGAAGCACCACGCCGAGCTGAGCTTCAATTGCAGCCGTTACCTCAGCGCAGGAAGCACCGATAATGCCGGTGACAGTTTCCTGTACGCGGCCATCTGGATAGATCACAAACTCTAGTGTTTCCATAGTTCGGGCTGACTGAATAGGAATATTGAGAACAGACACCGACACCAGCAAGCCAGGGACGATGCCTCCTGAAGTAGCTTCTTGAGAGTTGGCTGACTGACAAAGCGCTATATCAATTTTGACGAATTGATAGGTTTTGAGTCAGAACTTAACATAAGTTATTAATAATTAGAAGCAATACATCAGTTGTATGTAAAGTTTCGCGTACATCGTGACATCAGTCAAGTCAGTCTATTTGATGAGATTTTAGATTTTAGAGGGAGGAGGAAGGAGAGGGGATGAACCGCAGAGGGCGCAGAGGACGCAGAGGGAAGAAGGCAGAAGGTAAAAGGCAGAAGGCAAAACGAAAAAGTATAAATTCCCCCACCCCTCCTCTAATTCCCTCTGGGGTCTAAAACGTCTCGCAGGCCATCCCCCAAAAGGTTGAAACCGAGAACAGTCAAGGTAATCAGCAAACCTGGAAACACGATCGTCCAAGGAGACGAAAGAGCGTATCCGCCCTTAAAAGCATCAGAAAGCATGGTCCCCAACTCAGGGGCGGGCGGCTGTGCGCCCAAACCCAAAAAACCCAAACCGGCAGCTTCTAGTGTCGCCGTACCAGTCGAAAGAGTTGCTTGTACAACTAGAGGCGCGAGACTTCCAGGCAAAATGTGGCGAAAAATAATCCGCAAGTCGCTGGCGCCCAAGGCCTTGACAGCCAAAACAAATTCTTGTTCCCGCAGAGACAGCACCATACTGCGAGTTAAGCGGATGTAAATCGGAATTTGCACGACGCTGACAGCGATAATTACGCTTTGCAGGCTCGGCCCGGTGACGGTAACAACGCCGATCGCCAGTAAAATCGAAGGAAAAGCTAGCAAAATATCCGCCAAAGTGCCGATCGCAATTTCCAGAAACCCCCGAAAATAGCCGGCCACCAGCCCCAAAACCGCTCCCACAATTAAACCCGCACCCACAGAAACCAGGCTGACGAGTAAAGATATCCCCAATCCGTGCCACACCCGCACCAACAAATCTCGCCCCAAACCGTCGGTGCCAAACCAATGTTTAGCGCTAGGAGCCACTAAGCGCAACAAATAATCTCGATCGACCGCAGCATCGTAATGGGAAAGTACGGGGGCTAACAGTGCCCATATCGTCAGCGCTACAGTCAAAATTAAGCCGATTTTCCCCGAAGTCGATCGCCAAAATCGTTGAAAAGCTGGTTGTGGAAATATTAAGTTTTTATTCAATCTTCGATTTTCCATCGAATGTTGTTACCAAAAAACTGAGGACTTGGGCAACTATTAGGATAAATTAACGATCGCGATCGCTGAAATACGTTAACAAGACTTCTTCCGCGAGACCAAAAACTCGGTGCGTGGATTACCCTCCATATCCAATTGCATTTTTCCCGCCAAATGCCGAATGCCTGAGCCCTTCGTTAAAGACGCTTTAAGATATAGAGAACAAGATCAATTTAAAAGCGCAATGACATCAACCCTGCTCAAAACCTCCTCCCGATCGCCCCTCAACGCCCCAACAGTCCGCCATTTCCCCAACGGTCTCACAGTTATAGCCGAACACTTGCCGGTCGATGCTGTTAACCTCAGCGTGTGGCTCAATTTAGGCTCAGCCGTCGAACCCGACGAAATCAACGGCATGGCTCACTTTTTAGAACACATGATTTTTAAGGGAACTCCCAGCATTCCCAGTGGCGAATTTGAGCGCGCGATCGAGCAGCGCGGCGCTGTCACCAATGCTGCCACCAGCCAAGATTACACTAACTATTACATCACCACAGCTCCTAAAGATTTTGCCGAACTAGCTCCCCTGCAAGTCGATGTGTTGCTCAACGCCAGCATTCCCGACGACGCCTTCGATCGAGAACGGCTGGTAGTGTTAGAAGAAATTAGACGATCGGAAGACAATCCCCGCCGCCGCACCTATCAGCGATCGATGGAATTAGCCTTTGAAGTCCTGCCCTACAAGCGACCGGTACTCGGCCCGACTGGCGTAATCGAACAGTTGACAGCGCAACAAATGCGGGATTTCCACAGCAGCAGATATCAGCCGGGGGCCATGACAGCCGTAGCTGTTGGCAATTTGCCAGTCGATCGACTAATAGAAATTGTTGCAGACAGTTTTGCAGCAAAAAGTACAGCACAAAACAACAAAATAAATGTGCCTGCTGTCAGCAACTTTCACCCAGAACCCCAAATCCTGAACTACGGCGAAGAATCGCCGTTTACAGAAACAGTCCGCCGCGAATTTGTAGACTCCGCCCTTCAGCAAGCCCGACTGATCGTGATGTGGCGAGTGCCAGGTTTCGTGGAACTGTCCGAAACTTATGCCCTCGACGTTTTGGCGACAATATTGGGTCACGGCCGCACAACTCGCTTGGTTCAGGATTTGCGCGAAGAAAAAGGGCTAGTCTCGTCAATTTCGGTCAGCAACATGACTCAGCGACTGGGCGGGGTATTCTCAATTTCCGCTCAACTACCGACAGAAAACTTGCCAGCAGTCGAAGCTGCGATCGTCGGACACATCCGCACTCTCCAAACCGAACTGGTGACAGATGCCGAAATTTCCCGCATCCGCACCCAAGTAGCAAATCGGTTTGTCTTTGGTAACGAAACTCCGAGCGATCGAGCAAGTTTGTACGGTTACTATCAGTCGATGTTAGGAGATATCGCTCCCGCCCTCAACTATGCCGCCTGCATCCAAGCTCAGACGGCGCAGGATCTCCGAGAAGCCGCCGTCAAATATCTATCTCCCGACGCGATGGGTGTTGTGGTAATTCGCCCCGACGAAGCATAAATCGGACGATCGCCTCAGCAGGGCAATTCTACCATCGCTTTGCTTTTGAGGCATCCAACGGCATTCGGCATTCAGCAAAAACAAGGTCAACCGGCACCAGGGATTTTTAGTCAATAGTGCGTGAAATTCGATCGGCCCTCGCCTTGAAGGTTTTGTATCAAATAATTAATACAAAGCCTTTAAGGTACGGACGATCGGTAGAATTGCCGTAATTTTCTGAGAGAATAAGCTGGGAATTATTGACCAGCAAGTAATTTGGTCTGGGGCACCCAGATTTATCCGCAGTCGTAATTCTCAAATCTCAAATCTCAAATCTCAAATCTCAAATCGATAGAATTGCCGTAATTTTCTGAGAGAATAAGCTGGGAATTATTGGCGATCGAGCAATTTGGTCTGGGGCACCCGGATTTATCCGCAGTCATAATTCTCAAATCTAAAATCTAAAATCTAAAATCTAAAATCGATTGACGTGGGTAGGCAAGCATGAAATTACAAAACTTTCTCAACTCTAAAATTAGGTACGATGCTAAAGCAATAGCTGCTGACGACGAACTCAGCCGCCAAATTCAAAGCCGCCTAATTGACCTAAGTTTACTGAAACCTCCCGTAGACGGCAAATTTGGCCCTCTCTCTACTGCTGCTCTCCACCGATTTCAAACTCTGATGAAGTGCGGCGAAGCTGGTTTTTTGGGAGCAGTAACAGCCAAAAAGCTGATCGAAACCAAACCGGGGGACATTCCCACACCTCCCCTGATACTGAAAACGATCAGAGACACCATTTTTAAATCAAAACCGCTGGCGTCTTCTCAACTTCAGGACTCGGAAAAACAAGTAATACCAGCAGGAAAAGAATTTGAACTCCTTGCTTTTGCTCCGATTCGCGGCCACGTCAGAGTTGCTCTGCGGAACGAATCTTTCAAAGGTTCAGGAGTTTGGTATGTTTACGGGCCGCACGCTCAAATTACTCAAGACGGCGCTTTGCTTTATCCCAAACCCAATCCGCCAACTGTGAGGCTGGGGGTTCCTTATCGATCGCAAATGGATAACTTTTACAACCCGACAGGTGCTTGCAATGTAACTTCAATAGCGATGTGTCTGGACTTTTTGAGGGTGCCGCGGCGCAAAAAAACCGGGCAATATGAAGACGAACTTTACGAATATGCGATCGCCAAGAATTACAGTCGCTGGGAACCGTTGGATTTAGCAAAGATTGTTAAAGATTACGGTGCCCAAGATTTCTTTACCGAGAATGCAACTATTGATGACGTTCAAGATTGGCTAGCCAGCGGAAATCCCGCTGTCATACACGGGTATTTCACGTCTTTCGGTCACATTATAGTTGCCGCCGGCTACGACAGCGAGGGATTCTTCGTTCACGATCCCTATGGCGAGTGGTTCCCAAGCGGTTACGACACAAGTGTCAGCGGTGCTTACTTGCACTATTCCTATCGATTAATCCGCAGCGTGTGTATGGCTGACGGGAATTTTTGGGTTCATTTTATTTCTAAGTAATTGGGAATTGGTTATTGGTTATTGGTTATTGGTTATTGGTAACAACTAACCAATATAGTCCTGGACGCATTTTAAAGTAATGATGTCATTCTCAGCAACTCTGGACACGGCAGTGCCGTTTCCCTACTCCCAAATAATCGATTGCGCGATCGATCGAAAGAGGACACGGCAATGCCGTTTCCCTACCACAATTAATTGTAGGGAAACGGCATTGCCGTGTCCAGACTGTGGGTAACTAACAACCAATAACCAATAACAAATAACCACTAACTAACTAATAACTATTAATTTTCATGCTCAAATCTAGCCAAGTCGATCGCGTAATCGGAGCACTGGTAGAAATATAGTCAACTCCGGTTTCCGCCACACTCCGAATAGTTTCTAAAGTAACATTGCCGGAAGCTTCAATTTTTACCCGATCGCTCTTTTCGCGAATTATTGCCACAGCCTGCCGCATCAAATCAAAGGACATATTATCTAACATGATAATATCGGCTTTGTGCTGCAAAGCTGTCTCTACTTCAGCGAGAGTTTCGGTTTCGACTTCGATTGTCAGCGGATAGGGGATAGAATTGCGAATTAGGGCGATCGCCTCGGCAATTCCCCCAGCCGCCGCAATGTGATTGTCTTTCACCATCACTGCGTCATCCAATCCCATCCGGTGATTGCAAGCACCGCCGACTTGAGTTGCGTATTTTTCCAACAATCTCAACCCCGGCGTTGTCTTGCGCGTATCCACCAATTGCACGGGTAAATCGGCAATTTTGTCAACATATTTCTGAGTTAAAGTAGCGATGCCGCTCAAACGCATTGCCAAGTTTAATGCTACTCTTTCTCCGGTTAACAGCGCCTCGAAATTGCCGGAAATCTTGGCAATTACTTCTCCTTTTTCGCACAGTTTCCCTTCGGGTACTTGGGGGATGAAACTGAGGCTGCTGTCTAAAAGTTTAAATGTGCGATCGGCAATTGGCAATCCGGCTATGACTCCAGCTTCTTTGACAATCCATTTAGCAGTACCCTGGATGCTGTTTGCGGGGAATAAAGCCGATGTTGTGCGATCGCCCCTACCGATATCTTCTAGCAGCCAGTTGTGCAGTAGGGAGTCTAAAACTATCCAAGGTGGTAATATTGCTGTCATGTTTTCTTTGTTATTCCTGCTACTAGGAACGATAGTCGATCGCGTAATTTTAGGCAAGTTGCAAGATAGTGATGGTGTTGGTGCGATTTTGGGCGATCTGGATTTGGGATGCGGGGGCGATCGGGCTAGATGATGGGGTATTCTGTTGCTGACATTGGGTGTTGGTGCTTTAATGGAGTAGATAGGGCGATCGCAAGTAAAAACCATGATACAGCCAGTCATTTTAGAAAAACTAGAAGAACTCCCTGAGTCTCTTCAGACAGAAGTGCTTCATTATATTGAGTTTTTGATCGAAAAGCAGGCTAAAAACTCAACCCAAGAAAAGCCGACACAGAAGCGTCGTGTGGCCGGAACAATGAAAGGAATGTTTGTTCTACCGCTACCTGATGACTTTGATGAGCCGCTTGAGGATATGAAGGAATACATGGAATGAATAGATTACTATTAGATACTCATGCTTTGATCTGGTTTGTATCCAATGATCCAAATCTGCCAGTGTCAACCAGAGACAAGATTGAATCTGCCGACGATGTTTTCTTGAGCATTGCAAGTCTTTGGGAGATGGCAATTAAACTCAATATTGGAAAACTCCCCTTACAGGGCAATTTTGAAGACATTGAACCTCAACTCATTGCTGCGGGTATAACGATTCTTCCTCTGACATTTGCCGATACTGTTCAATTCCGTTATTTACCCCTGCATCATCGAGATCCTTTCGATCGCATTCTGGTGGCACAGGCGATTAATCATTCCCTTGTTTTGATTAGTTGCGATGTGGCTTTTGATGCCTATGACCTTCAGCGGGTATGGTCATAATGAATGCAAAAATATTTTACTTTTGTAAAGGCGATCGCTACCATCAAAAGCTAACTTTTAGTGGTGCTTTAGTCATTGTTTCGGCGGGTAATGTGGCGACATCTGCCCGTTCTTTAGTAGCTCCGGCGAGTATCCTGTTGACAACCTTGGGTATTGGTGCTTTGATGGAATGGAGGGGTTTAATTTAGTATCAAAAAGAGTTTGAGCCTCTTAAGACAGTTCATTTAACTCATATAGGCTTAACTGATTGCCGTGAAGATCACATCAGATATGGATACAGGTATGGATAATAGTGAACTACAGAAAAGGCACTTTGCAGCTCTTAAACAGAAATATCAAGTAGGTCAGTATAAGAGTGGTGTGTCTGATAGTTTCCTATATCTGATACTGAGAAAAGCCGACCTGGGCATTCAGGTCACAAACCTAGAGTTTCAATGGCTAACAGAGAATCGCCTTGTCGGAACCGTTGAAATCATTTCTTTACAGCAATACCAAGCAGAAGACAAGAAAAGGCTAGAAGCTGAATTTCTACAACTGCGAACTAAGTACCATATTCCAAAACAGTTAGAGATTCCAATCTCCAGCCCAGTCTATTCAATACTTTGGAAATTAGATCCTGGGTATAGCCTTACAGATTCAGAGTTGGAACTACTAAATAATCATGGTCTTGTAGACACAATAACTTTGATTGAAGATATTCGTAACTTTTCAAAACTCAAAATTAACTATAAAGCGACTAAGAATCTAAACCAATTTCCTGAAGAGCCTCTGTATTCAATTCTGAAAAAGCTTGATGCGAGAGAGCAATTATATAACTCCGAAGCTGAATGGCTTTTAGAATTAGATTTTGGAGAAACACTAGAAATTCATTGGCAGCAAGAGGATGAAAGGAAAGTTGAAATTGAATTTTCAGAACTAAAGTCTAAATATCAGATTGATTCTCACCCAGATACTTCTATTTCTAGTCCACTATATTCTATTTTGAGCAAATTCAACTCAGAATTAGAATTAGAGCCTAGTGAATGTGAATGGTTGAAGCAGCAAAACTTGAGCGAGTTAATTTCAATCGATCGAGAGCGTAAGGACAGAAGATTCTTTGCGGAACTTAAAAATAAATATAAAGCCACTCAATATCAAAGCTCAGAACCTTCGAGCCGTTTATTTTTAATCCTTAGAATTTTTGAGATTAGTGAATCAAAAACTTCCAACCCTTCTGAGGAATCGAAAGTATTGATTGACGAAAAAGATATTCAGTGGTTGTCAGAAGAAGGACTTGTTGAGACAGTAGATATTGCCAAACAGATCCACTTCAGGACATTAAAAACCAAGTATCAGATTGTGGGTCAATTAGCGCTCGACCCATTTTATGAAATTATGCTCAAACTTGAGCGAGAGGAACGACTCGACCCAAAACAAGTCATTCAATTAATTGAAGAAGGTCGTCTTGCTCGACATGGAAAGATAGCGATCGCCTACTACAGATTAGAAGCAATATTTTGCGAAAAAGAACATCAACGAACTGGAAACAGATGGAAGCTACCGAGTGCAAGTAGTAACTGGCGGAAGGCAGATGAGCCGGAAAAAGCTCTAAAAGTAACAGAAAATGTGAACTGGAACAAAGTACAAGAATCTGACCTGAAATCAGCTCTGTGGGTAACTAGAGGTGCAGCATTTCGGGATCTTAATCAACTAGATGAAGCAGAAAATTGTGCAACGCAAGCAAGAGAATGTCACCCTGATAGTCACCAACCCTATACCCTTATGGGAGCAATTTGTTACGACCGAGGTGAATATGCGGATGGTGATAATTGGTTTGAACTGGCCGCAGAACGTGGGGCTGACGATACCGATGACGAAATTGAAAGAATTGTCAGAATGACAAAAGACAAGGATAAACGTAGAGAAGTTGCAGAGTATCTTCTGAGTAAAGATTCAAATCGCTATAAATGGGCAAATTCGTATCTAAAGTAGGAAGAACTATGGAAGAATCGAAAAGGTCTGCCTCTACCAGTATCCTGACGGCTCATATAGGTGCAAAGGAAAAGGCAAGATGATCGCCCACTATTGACTGCTAAAATAAGGGCGATCGCTCGTGATGATTGTGTTAAAATATGGTTCTATTCCCCCGCAATTCTAGATTATTTGAAAACAGTCATTGAAACATCACATAACCATCATGCAAACCAAAACGATCGCAATTCGCGTCAATGCTGAAGTTGCTAAGATATTTGAGGCTGCTTCTGAAGAACAGCGTCGTAAATTGGAGGCATTACTTAGCCTGAAACTTAGTGATGCAATTCGACGCAAAAGACCCCTGGAGGAGGTAATGAGTGAGATGAGTCGGAATGCTCAATCGCGAGGATTGACCCCAGAAATTTTGGATTCAATTCTTTTTGATGAGTAAGATGCGCTACGTTTTTGATACAAATGCAATTGTCAGTGCGATTCTGTTTGATAACAGTAAACCCGATCGTGCCCTTCGATATGCTTTAGCAAACGGAGAGATATTACTATCACTTGAACTGCTAGAAGAATTGAATGAGGTATTGGGGCGCGAAAAATTTAATCGGTATGTCACAAGTGAAGAAAGGGAGGAATTTTTAGCAGCTTTGGTGGACAGGGCAGTTCTAGTAGAGATAATTGAGAAGGTGCAAGAGTGCCGCGATCCAAAAGATGACAAGGTTTTGGAGTTGGCATTAAATGGAGAAGCGCAGTATATCATCACTGGTGACAGAGATTTGCTAGTATTGCACCCATTTCGTGGTGTGGTGGTAATCACAGTAGACGAGTTTTTGAAGACTATCGAACCTGAGTAGTCTCGGTGGCTCAACTTTGCCATCCTACCACGATAAAAGATGCGCTCGCCCACTATTGACTGCTAAAATTAAGGGCGATCGCTTTCCCTATTTAAGCTACAGTAAAAGCTATATTTTCTAGCACTACATTAGGTATACTTCCACTACCTAAAACCTGTGTAGCATCTAAAACTTCTATCCCTACCAATAACTCATTTTCCCCAATATTTAAAGCAATTTCGTCAGTCAACTGTAAAGTGCGACACTGATGCTTACCTTCTACAAGTCTAATGTAGAGAGCATCAATTTCGGAATCATAACTAATCTTCATAAATATTTACCTCTTATTCTTCAGTCCGCGGAGGCGGACTTCGTTTGTGTAGTAGCGGTTTCAACCGCCGAGCTTCGTTTGTGTGTTGCTGCGCGGTTTCAACCGCCGAACCCTAAAGGAAACGACTAATAACCCCCCAAAAAAACTAAAGCTCTTTTCCGTTGTTGCGGGAAAAGAGCTTTAATTTATTATTAACCTGGCACTGAGCTATTTTACCGGGCAGTGACCCGCCGAGTATCTTCGCCATAGCAACGTTTAACAACCGAGTTCGGGATGGATCGGAGTGGTTCCATTACATCATAAGCACCAGGAAAGCTTTGAAAACTTTGAATCATGTGTCTGCGTTAAGTTTGATGCGCTGCATCTCTTTCGCTCGACTTAATTACCTTATCAAGTTTTCCTTTGTCTGTCAACCCCTTTGTCCAAACTTTTTTTCGATCGCCCGAAACAGCCCCCAATCGCCGAGTTTGACGTATTATTTGCCAGTGTTACCGATCGACCTTTAACTCACAAATCCAAAAAAGCCGCATCGGTTCCCTGTTCTCTGCGAATCTTCCCGTCCTTCACAAACCACGCCACGACCTGCTTAACTGTTAATTGTTCGATCGCCCCTCCCGATTCCACAGCAATTTGCCTCAAAGGCCGCAAAGACGCAATTACCAAATTCGTAAAAAAGTTTTCAAAACTAGCATCAAGTTCGATCGACCCTTTAATACTCTCATCATTCTTAATCCAATCCATCACCTGCCCATTTGTCACCTCAGCCACCGGCAAACCAGTCTCCCCAGCAATTTGCTTTAGCACCCTCAAAGCATAAATTGCCAGCCGCGCCGAAAACTTTTCCTTCGACGACAGCAGCGCCATATCAACTTCCGCACACTCTTCCGGCTTTAAAAAATCTGCTAGCGGTTCCATAGTTATTAGTTACTTGTTATTTGTTATTTGTTATTTGTTATTGGTAAAAACATCTATCCGTGTATCCGTGTCAAAATTCGTGTCGTGCTGTTGGTAATCGGTAAAAGCAAAAAACACCCATCCGTGTATCCGTGTCAAAATCCGTGTAGTGCTGTCGGTAATCGGTAAAAGCAAAAAACACCCATCCGTGTATCCGTGTCAAAATCCGTGTAGTGCTGTCGGTAATTGGTAAAAGCAAAAAATACCCATCCGTGTATCCGTGTCAAAATCCGTGTAGTGCTGTCGGTAATTGGTAATTGGTAAAAACACCCATCCGTGTATCTGTGTCAAAATCCGTGTAATGCCTTCCCTCATCCTTCTTCCTTCTTCCTTCTTCCTTCTTCCTTCTTCTTAGCGATCGAATAACCGCAGCGGTGTTCCCCATTAATAATCCAGTGAGTCCGCTCTACAATACAATCCGGCAAAACCCCTGCAAACATTTCCAACTCATTGCCGCACACACTCGGAAAAGTTTCAGCCACATTAGAAATCGCGCAGTTGTGTTCCGCAAACACAAATCGATCGCCCAAACCAGCGCGATCGCACATCCCCACCTCTACAGATTCTACAGGATAACACTCAGCCATATAACCTTCAGCCCTGCGGAGTTCCACCAACTTAGTCACCCGCTCTTGCAGCGAACCCGCACCCACGAGTCGCCGATAGTCCGTAGCCTTGCGCTGCCACTGTTTTCGTAGGATACTAATCACTTGCTCGCGGCCGACGGTTTCCGCCAACGTATCCAAGAAAGAGACTGCAAAATCGCCGTAACGGTTCGGGAATCGATCGCGCCCCAGACTGGTAAGCTCATAAATGTGCTGCGGCCGCCCCATCCCAGCCTGAACCGACTGATACTGAATCAGCCCCTCCGCTTCCAAATCCTTCAAGTGACGGCGAATCGCCTGCGGGCTGATATCCAAAGACTCCGCCAACTCAAGAGCCGTCCCTTTATCTCCCTTAAGCAAATATTGCAGGATGTCTTGTTTCGTGGAAGTCTGCTGAGTAGTCTCCATCATCTTCACAAAAAATTATTAATTTGACTTTGACAATATCACTATTGTTAATGTAGCTTAAAATATAGTAAAGCAACAAAATTGTTGTTTTACTTCCCAGAGCAGTCCAGCAGAACTCGCTCAAGCCCAGACAGGCATTGCCCCGTCTGCCATCCAGAGAGCATTATCTAGAACACTGAACACGCAAAATAATGAGTTCTACCACAGTCAAAACCTTAGTCAACCAGCCCTACAAATACGGTTTCGTCACCGACATCGAGTCAGACACCATCCCCCGCGGCTTGAGCGAAGATGTAGTCAGGCTGATTTCGGCCAAGAAAAACGAACCGGAATTCATGCTGCAATTCCGCCTCAAAGCATACCGGAAGTGGCTGACAATGACCGAGCCCACCTGGCCCCACGTCAACTATCCCGCGATCGACTACCAACAAATTATCTACTATTCCGCGCCCAAACAAAAGCCCAAAAAGCTCAACAGTTTGGACGAAGTTGACCCGACACTGCTAGAAACCTTCGAGAAACTCGGTATTCCCCTCTCCGAACAAAGGCGGCTCGGAAATGTCGCCGTTGACGCCGTTTTTGACAGCGTTTCAATTGCGACAACCTTTAGAGAAAAGCTAGCCAAAGACGGCGTAATATTCTGTTCCATCTCAGAAGCTGTCAAAGATTATCCCGAACTAATAGAAAAATATCTCGGCAGCGTCGTACCAGTCGGCGACAACTTTTTCGCAGCCCTCAACTCCGCCGTATTCAGCGACGGTTCCTTTGTTTACATTCCCAAAGGCGTCAAATGCCCGATGGAATTGTCAACATATTTCCGCATCAACAACGGAGATTCCGGCCAGTTCGAGCGCACCTTAATTGTCGCAGAAGAAAACAGCTCAGTGTCTTACCTAGAAGGCTGCACCGCCCCCATGTTTGACACCAATCAACTGCACGCCGCCGTTGTGGAATTGGTAACAATGGACAATGCAGACATCAAATACTCCACAGTGCAAAATTGGTACGCTGGCGACGCCAACGGCAAAGGGGGCATTTACAACTTCGTGACGAAACGGGGTTTGTGTCAGGGAGTC
This sequence comes from Microcoleus sp. N3A4, assembly GCF_036701805.1. Taxonomy (NCBI): domain Bacteria; kingdom Bacillati; phylum Cyanobacteriota; class Cyanophyceae; order Oscillatoriales; family Microcoleaceae; genus Microcoleus; species Microcoleus sp. N3A4. Next base: position 77,890 of record NZ_JAUBRJ010000016.1, on the reverse strand, counting down.
AATTCTAAGATTTCTTGGACACAAGTAGAAACCGGTTCCGCGATTACTTGGAAATATCCCAGTTGCGTGTTAGTCGGCGACAACTCGGTGGGCGAATTCTACTCGGTAGCGCTGACAAATAACAAACAGCAAGCTGACACCGGAACCAAAATGATCCACGTTGGTAAAAATACTCGCAGCACGATTATTTCTAAGGGAATTTCGGCGGGAAATTCATCCAACAGCTATCGCGGTTTGGTGAAAATGGGGCCGAACGCTAAAGGCTCTCGCAATTACTCTCAGTGCGATTCCATGCTGATTGGCGACAACGCTCAAGCGAATACTTTCCCTTATATTCAAGTGCAGAACCATACTGCTAAAGTGGAACACGAAGCTTCTACTTCTAAGATTGGGGAAGAGCAATTGTTCTTCTTCGCACAGCGGGGAATTTCCGCAGAAAATGCTATTTCGATGATGATTAGCGGTTTCTGTAAAGATGTTTTCAATCAGTTGCCGATGGAATTTGCGGCGGAAGCTGATAAGCTGTTGAGCCTGAAGCTTGAAGGAAGTGTCGGATAATTTTGGCGGGCGAGAAACCCTTCCAGGCCGAGTCTATTGGTGACAACTTAAGACTGCAATCCATAAATAATGTCGCTTTTATTCGAGTCTAGATCCCCCTAAATCCCCCTTAAGAAGGGGGACTTTGAGAATACTTCTTGTCTCCCCTCTTCCTTATTAAGGGGGACTTTGAGAACACTCTTGTCCCCCCCTTATTAAGGGGGGTTAGGGGGGATCTAGGCTTCGATACAAACAAGAGAGACGGTAGGTTTAACGTTAAATTGTCACCAATTGACAGAGCCTAGGAACGAGAAGAACGAGAATAAAAAGCTGTAAAGTGCATTGAGGAAAAGGACAAAAATAGATGATTGTTGAAAATAGTCAAGTGGTGCTATCCGTCCGCAATTTAACTGCGAATGTCGAAGATACCCAAATCCTGAAGGGTTTGAATCTGGAAATTAAATCGGGTGAAATTCACGCGATTATGGGCCCGAACGGTTCGGGAAAAAGCACTTTATCCAAGATATTAGCCGGCCATCCTGCTTATACGGTAACGGGCGGAGAAGTTACTTTTTTGGGTCGAAATTTGCTGGAATTAGCGCCGGAAGAACGTTCTTTGGCTGGCGTGTTCCTAGCGTTCCAATATCCTTTAGAAATTCCCGGCGTTAGCAATCTGGATTTCTTGCGCGTGGCTTACAATTCTCACCGCAAACATCGCGGCTTGGAAGAATTGGATGCTTTTGATTTCCAAGATTTAATCGAGGAAAAGCTGGATATTGTCAAGATGAATGATTCTTTTTTAGGCCGCAGCGTAAATGAGGGTTTTTCCGGCGGCGAGAAAAAGCGGAATGAAATATTGCAAATGGCGCTGTTGGAACCGAAATTAGCTATTTTGGATGAGACTGATTCGGGTTTGGATATCGATGCTCTCAAGATTGTCGCCGGCGGTGTGAATCAGTTGTCAACTGCTGAAAATTCGATGTTGGTGATTACTCACTATCAGCGGTTGCTGAATTACATTATTCCTGATTTTATTCACGTCATGGAAGCCGGCAGAATTATCTTGACTGGCCCGAAAGAGTTGGCGCTGGAATTGGAAGAGCGCGGTTATGACTGGGTTGTGGAAGAGGAAGCAGCAGGAGTGGGCGCGCGATGATAAATACGCAAGTTGCTAGTAGGGAAATGTTTTTGGCTGATTTGGTGAATCAGTGCGGCAAGTTGGAGGCTGCTAATAGCAAAAGTGCGGCTTATGGGTTGCAGGATTTGCGGGATGCGGCGACTGAATACGTGCTTGCTTCGAGTTTTCCGACGGTGAGGGATGAGGAATGGCGCTTTACTGATTTGTCGCCGGTGTTGCAAATTCCTTTTCATATACCGCAGAGCAATCAGTCAAAAGTTAAGTTGGCTGATATCATTATGCCTGTGAAAAATCGGGATGATTTACCATTAAGATTGGTATTTGTCAACGGTTTTTATGCACCGGATTTGTCAACTGTGAATTTGCCGAATTTGCCGTTAGCGGAGCCCTCGAAGAGGCTCGACTTTTACGCAGGGAATCTATCTAATGTACCCGAAAAATATCAAGGGCGGATCGCCGATGTTTTGAGCCAGCACAGCCAGCAAACTGAAGTTTTTACAGCGTTGAATACTGCGGGTTTAGTGGATGCTGCGGTGGTGTTCGTACCGGCCAATATGTCGATCGACCTTCCGATTCACTTGCTGTTCCTGACAGCACCAGGTGCATCTCCCACGATGTCCCAGCCGCACTGCTTAGTCATAGCTGAGCCTGGAAGCAATGTGACGCTGGTTGAGGATTACGCAACTATCGGTAATGTACCAGCGTTTACGAATGCTGTGACGGATGTTATTGTCGGCGAAAACGCCACTGTGAATCACGTTCGGCTGCAGCGGGAAGGTGGGGAAGTTGTTCATATCGGCAAAAGTGCGATCGAGCAATCTCGTAATAGCCGTTACAGTTGCCATGCTATCAGCTTGGGAGGCAAAATATCCCGGCACAATTTAGAAGTTTTTCAGCGCGGCGAAGCCACTGAAACAACTCTAAACGGTTTAACCGTAGCCTTTGGGGAACAGTTATCAGACACTCACAGTTTAATCGATTTCAATCACCCCCACGGTACAAGCCGCCAACTGCACAAGTGCATTATCGGCAACAAAGCTCGCGCTGTATTTAACGGCAAAGTTTTCGTTCGCAAAGCCGCACAATTGACAGATGCCGGACAATTGAGCCGGAATTTGTTGCTGTCGCCGAGAGCTCGCGTAGATACCAAACCGCAGTTGGAAATTGTCGCTGACAACGTTAAATGTTCCCACGGTGCAACTGTCAGCCAATTAGAAGACGATGAACTTTTCTACTTGCAAAGTCGCGGTTTGGATTTAGAAAGAAGCCGCTATTTGCTAATTGATGCTTTTGCAGCGGAAATTCTCAATCAGTTGCCAATTGTAGGTGTGGCGAAAATGCTTTCTACTTGTGTGGCTGTGCAAGAATAACTGATAGAGACAGATTAGGACACAGCAGTGCTGTGTCCCTACCACATCTTGCACCATTTTTAACAGCCTGTAGGGGCGGGCTTCACGAATAATAATTGCCTAAAACCAACAATCTCGTAAACCCGCCCCCACCCAACGATAAATCACTAACTTCAAAAATTATGACACTTATTCAAGAAAAAACACTTGCATCAAAAGTTCGCGGCGACTTCCCAATTTTGACTCAAAAAGTCAACGGTAAACCGCTAGTTTATCTAGACAATGCAGCTACTTCTCAAAAACCTCTGGCTGTACTCAATGCTTGGCGCGATTACTACGAACAATACAATGCTAACGTGCACCGCGGCGCTCACACTCTCAGCGCCAAAGCGACTGATGCTTACGAAGGTGCGAGAGACAAAGTTGCTGCTTTTATAAATGCGGCGTCGCGGCAAGAAATTGTTTACACTCGCAACGCCACCGAAGCGATTAATTTGGTTGCTTATTCTTGGGGCTTGAGCAATCTGCAAGCCGGAGATGAAATTATCTTGTCGGTGATGGAACACCACAGCAATCTCGTGCCGTGGCAAATGATGGCTCAAAGAACCGGTGCAGTGCTGAAGTTTGTGGAGTTAACGGAAACTAACGAGTTTGATTTGGAACAGTTTAAGACGCTGATTTCCCATAAAACTAAATTGGTGTCAACCGTTCACGTTTCTAATACTTTGGGCTGCATCAGTCCTGTCAAAGAAATCTGCCAAATTGCACACAGTTTCGGCGCAAAAGTTTTAATAGATGCTTGCCAAAGCGTGCCGCACATGATAGTAGATGTGCAAGCAATAGATTGCGATTGGCTGGTTGCTTCCGGTCACAAAATGTGCGCTCCGACTGGCATCGGTTTTCTGTACGGTAAGCTGGACTTGCTGAGAGAAATGCCTCCGTTTTTCGGCGGCGGCGAGATGATTGCTGACGTGTTTCTCGATTATTCCACCTATGCCGATTTGCCGCACAAATTTGAGGCCGGCACGCCTGCAATCGGCGAGGCGATCGCCCTTGGTGCCGCAATCGATTATCTTAATAACATTGGCATGGATAAGATTCACGCTTGCGAAGCCGAATTGACGGCTTATTTGTTCCAACAATTGCGGCAAATTCCCGAGATTAAAATTTACGGGCCGCAACCAGACAGCAACGGCGAAGGTAGGGCAGCTTTGGCGGCATTTACAGCCGGAGAAATTCACCCTCAAGACTTGTCTACCATGTTAGACCAGGAGGGGGTCGCGATTCGTTCCGGGCATCACTGCACGCAAGCTTTGCACCGCTATTTGAATATTTCATCGACGGCGCGGGCGAGTTTGTATTTTTACAATACTCGCGAGGAGATTGATGTGTTTGTGAAAGCGTTGAAAGAGACGATCGACTTTTTTGCTGGGATTATGGGATAAGTTAATTAGTGATTAAAATGGCTTTTTTTATAACCGCAGATGTCGGCAGATGAACACGGATGAACGCAGATGAAAAAAAAAATCTAAATCTGTCAATATCGCCCTTTCTCCATCCGCGTTCATCAGCGTCAATCCGCCTACATCTGCGGTTATAAAAAAGATTAGCCCAACTAATACTCCCTAATTTCAGGATGGATAAATTGATAACCAGCCGCCTTAATCTTTTGATTCGACACCCTCGCATTATAAGGCCGCACGCTAGGACTTCCATCCCAAGAAACTTGAGGCAGATTGTGAGTTTCAAAAATGCGATCGAGCAATTCACCACTAGATAGCGATACATCGCCAACTAAATTGTAAATTCCCTGCAATCGATTTTCCAAAGCAAATGTTAACCCCCCAACAACATCATCCAGATGCACCCAATTAGTAGCATCTTCCCCCGCACCGGGACGAGTGTTCCCAGCCCAACGTCCAAAAATTTTAACTAATTCTCGCCCGGGCCCATAAATTCCTCCCAAACGGAGAATGCAGACGTGAAGATTGGGACTAGATGCTGCTAATAAAACCCGTTCAGTTTCTGCCATAATTTCACTGTTTGGATTAGCTAGTTTGACGGGCGATTCTTCATTTACCAATTCACCTTGGCGATCGCCATACACAGAATAACTACCCGTATAAATAACCTGCTTTACTGTCGGTGTTTCCTGTAAAACCGATACTAAAGTTGTCGCAGTATCTAAATAACTCTCCTGATAAGTATCAGAATTTGGAGCACCGACGCACAGCATAACAGCATCTTGTTCTTGCAGTAAAGAAGCGATCGCATCTTTGTCATTTCCCTTGATCACGGCTACCCGCTGGGCGACACCCTCCAATTCAACTACTCGGCTCGCCGTCGTAGTTGTCGCCGTCACAGTACAATCAGATTTGCCGCGTAAATGTTGGGCTGTCGCAGTACCCACATAGCCACAGCCGACGATCGCAACTTTCATAAAAAAATCTCCTTTGTTTCATCCTCTCTAAAATTATTGCCCATTTTTGAAATCATTTCGATTTGAGTTTTGTGGTAAAATACAAAGCGTCGTTATCAATCGGAGTAGCATCGTGTCCGAGAGAGATATTTTTGCCACATCCTCAGAAAGCGAACTTTTAGCTTTTTATGGTTCTTTGTTTGCGATCGCAGCCGCCGATGGTTCCGTTGATATTGACGAACTAGATTTGTTGTTTAAAACCATAAATTTAGACAAATTTTCTGACTCTGCAAAGACTCAAATCCAATCCTACACAGCCAGTCCCCCATCACTCACCGACTGTTTGCAAACACTCAGCCATTCAGAAGAACCGCTGCGTTTGGGAGTCATGTATTTTTTAATCAACATTGCGCGGGCAAATAAGACGCTGCATCCCGCAGAAAGCGAGGCTATCCAATCCGCAAAAAAACTGCTGGCTGTTTCCGACTTGCAAATCCAAGCGATGCAGGAATTCATCGCAAACATGAAACAAATACGGGAGGCGGGGCCAAATAAGAATCAGGCATCAGCATCCTTCAAATCTGCTATTTCTCAGCTTAAAAGTAATGGCATCCCTCTCGATTTGCTCGACCCAAAAGGAACCACAACAAACCTCAGCAACCCCAAAATTAACTATTCAGATGAAAGTTTTTGGACTAAACTTAAAAACTTTGCTTTACCCGCAGGAAGAGAAGTAGTAGAAAAAGCTTTGACACTTTACTATACCGCTCAAAATCCCAACGTTCCGGCTTGGGCAAAAACTGTTGTTGTTGGAGCTTTGACGTACTTTATATCTCCTGTTGATGCGATTCCCGATGTATTAGTCGGTATCGGATTTACAGATGATTTGGGAGTGTTACTGACGGCGATCGCTACTGTTTCAGTATACATTAGTTCAGAAACTAAAGAACAAGCCAAACAAAAAATGAATGATTGGTTTGGCTCATAATATTATGTCCTGTGGATCGTTTTGTTTCCGCCTGCATCGGAATAATATAATCTGAATAATATAGCAGTTGTCAATCGGATGAAATACAGGACACGGCAGTGCCGTGTCCCTACCCAATATCTGTAATTCACCCAACTGAAAACTTGATTATTGTGGATTTTCAGTCTTTAATCGGCTTGCCATCTCGATTGACAATACGGCTTTCACCATCCTTAGCGGTGACATTTTCGTAAACCCCTTCATCCCGTTTCACGTACTTGCTGAAACCCGAACTTTTATAATCGGTGTCGGATGTAGGCTTCATCAACCTCGGAGCGCTCAGCAGCCGGCGTACCGGAGCATCTGCGGGAGTGTCCCCGGGTTCGCACTTAGCCAACTCGCACAGTTTGCCCCAAGTCGAAACTTCCAGGTTCATGCTGTGCGAAACTTCTAACTGCTGGTTGTTTGTGGGACAAAAATAATCGTATACAGGCATACTAAGAATCTCGTTTGCAACTACTAAAATTACTAATTGCATGGTAATTGAGAGTATTATAGCTCAACATTATTAACTATTCAAGCCAAAAAATCAAACTTTACTATTTTTAACGGTTGTTGAAACACTAAATCAGCTATATTATTAACCCTGTGCGCTTGCTCCCGGATGCGATCGAGACAAAGCCCAAAAGTACGCTACCCTGAAATCCTCGGACTCGATCCAACGATCGCACGATCGATGGCTAGCAAATGCCCGCAAGACTTACCTCAATGCCCTCAAAGGATCGATCGTGATTTTCAGACTGTACGCAAATCACAGATTCTAAGTTTCAATTTTATTTATCTACTCACCAGCGAGGATTTACCGATGAGCGATTTCAAAGTTACGCCAGAAGTAGAGCTGAACACAGCTCAAATGTTGGAGCGATACCAACTGCAAGATGAGACAACTCTGCGGCGTTGGGCAAAACTGCACGGCATCAACAGCACTCGCGGTTTCTTCTATCCCAGTGAAGTAGATTTGATGGATCACGCTCACCACCACCTTTACAATCTGGGAATGAGTATTGCTGACTACCAAAGTCTTTTAGACCGACGCCGCAGCCATTCCCAGACATCAGGCGACCAAAATAAAACAGTAGCAAGTCAAGTTGCTGACGAAGCATACGAGGCCATAGAAACGCTGACCGATCAGTATGCTGAAGCTATTGATTTAATGGGAGAACGTATAGCGGATCATTTCATCGATGAACTCGATTTATCTGTGATGCGACACCTTTCTAAAAAAGTGCAAGACCGCCGCACTCTCAACGGTCAAACCAAAAAGCCTAACCGTTTTCTCCAAGTGATTAAAGCCGTGTTGCAACCGAGCAGCGAAAATACGCTTCTGGTTCCCAAAAAAGATGACGATTCTAGTTTAGAATTAGAACAGCATCACCGACTCGGCTAGCCGCCAATTTCGTTGAAAGACTAAGAGACTTTTTGTCAAAATTACGTCAAATTTACTGAGATATCCCACCCGCTCCCTCCCCTTGTCTAGGGGAGGGTTAAAGAGTGCTATTTTGTATATTGCGAACAAGAATTGAAGAGAATAAATTGAGGTCTTTCAGAAGTCTAAATTACTTTTCAACTGATGTTGGGTTTTGCGAGTCAACTCAACTTAATATAACTAGAGACAGATTGCGCGATCGCCAAAATTAGAGATAATATCTGCTGAATTGAACCTGTCAACCTCGCCCAAGGTAAAAAAATGATTAAATCCTGGATGGTAATTGGAGGAGTCGCCTTTGTAGTAGCTTTAGCAGCTAACATAATCGCGCCCAGCGACATCCAATGGTTCAACCGCTTGCAGCGTCCGAGATGGCTAGTATTTGAAAAAGCAATTCCCCTAATTTGGACAGTAATTTTTATTTGTGCAGCTTGGTCAGCAGTGATTGTTTGGGAAAAAGAACCGGGAACTCAGGAGACTTGGCTGAGAATGGCTTTGTACCTGTTTTTAGAAATAGTAACCATATCTTACACCTCGGTTATGTGCAAAGTAAGGAGCCTAAAAGTCGGCACAATAATCGGCGGAACGGGCGCTATTTTAAGCGTAATACTAGCTTTAAGTGTATTGCAAGTTTCCGAGCCTGCCGCCCTGTTATTGCTGCCTTACATACTTTGGAGTCCGATCGGCACTTACACCACTTGGGCAATGATGCACCTAAATCCGGCGGATGTTTAGGCTTTGGAATTAGTCATTTTAATAGGATTGCAAGCATCGGGAAAAAGCACCTTTTAAACCTAAAATCTGCTCCCTGTTAGATCCCCGGCTTCTTTAATAAGTCCGGGATCGGGGTGTTCTGTTTTTTGAAAATTGGCAATTAACGATCGACTATCTCAAACCAGATCGACTGCCATAAACTTTAACCCTTTCTTTCTACGTTAAATTTATCACAATAGTTTTATGTATCAGACTGCAAATTTTCGATCGCGGAAAAGAGTTGTTGCAGTAGCTCACCAAAGCCAGCCATCTGTTCATCAAAAGCATCGCCATTCCTTACATAAAGATCGTTCTTTCGTTCACTTTCAAGCACTTCCTTTGCAGCTATAGCAGTCCTAAATCTGTCGCAAAATCGAGCGAGATCGGAATCCTTGTAGTGCGAGCATCTTGCTCGCGTACTATTTTTCAAATCATTTAGGATTGCTATATAACTTCTGCGACACTAATGCCATGCTTCTTGGATAATTTTACTATCACTGCAATAAAAGCATCCAGATGCGAATCTTCTACTGTGCAGTAATTTCGCTCTTTCTGGCTAAATAAAGTACCCATCTGGTTTCTAAAAATAGTTATTTCTTAAACATACCACTATGATATTCATTTTTAATAAAGACTAAAACCGCAAAAAAATCTGTACAAATTAACGCTTGCTTGTACAGATAAGTAAAGATATTAGGTAGCAGCTTCTCACCCTCAAACCTAGCGACTCGGAGTTATGTAGGGTGCGTCGCTGCGACCTTTTAAATGGAACTTGCAGATTGACGGGTGGCGACGCACCTTACTTATTACAAGATTGTGTGTACCGCATATACATGGAATAAGCTGTGGAGCATTTAAACCATTAACGCTCCAGGTAAGGTGCGTCATTCGCGAACACTTACTATACATGGGAAACGCTTCTCTACGCCCGGCACCCTACTATCCTCCTTTAAATGCCGAACAGCTTATGCTGTATTGCGTAGCAGTTTCTCACCCTCAAATTTACTGACTTGGAGATTTGCTAGGCGGCTCAGTTTCCGGGGGTTCGGGAGCCGGAGATTCAGCAGCCGGAGGATTCAGCGACTCCTCCCAAACTTTGATTTGCGATCGAGCTTGTTCAAAAGCCCGAGTGCCCGAGGGAATTTTCTTCAAAGTTGCGATCGCCCCAGCCAGATCCGACGACGACTGTTCCACACCAAGCGCCAAAATCCGCTGGCTCCACTCATCAATCGCCTCAGTCGCCTGCCACCGGAGCGAACTCGACTCGGGAACCTCAAGGGCCAGGGAAATTGCCGTTTGCAAAGCCTCCGCAGTCCCCGCTCGGGCTGCTTGACGGGCGCTCTGCAAACCTTGCTCGCCCTGAGATTGAGCCTCCCAAGTCCGAATGTTCGATCGAGCTTCCTCATAAAGCACCCGTCCCGATCGAATCCGGCGGGCCATCTCAATTGCCCCCGCCAAATTGCCCCCCGCCGCTAGCTGCTGAGCTCTATCCAAAAACGGCTGGTCAACAAGCCGCTGTCTCCTCTCGATCCAAGCTTGAATTTTGGTTTGAGCTTCCACGTAAAGCGCCCTACCTCTACCGATCCGAGAAGCTTGAGCAACGGCGGCCTCCAGAGCATTCGGATCGCCCGTACTCGCCAAATCGTTCGCCCTTTGCAAATACGGACTGTCTTCCATCAGCTCGATTTGACGGCTCAAGCGGTTAATTTGACTGCGAGCTTGCTCAGAGCGGGGATTTGATTGAGGAACTGTTTGCAATTGCGCGATCGCAGCCCTCAAATCATTTACCCGTCCCGGCGCCGCCAGCCTGCTTGCCAAATCCAAAACTTTCACATCAGCCATTTCTTGCTGCCAGCGGCCGACTAAATCTTGAGCTTGTTTGTACAAAGGGCGGCTCGAATTCAACTTTTGAGCGATCTCGACCGCCTTGGACAAACCCTCAACAGAGCCGCTCAAAGCCTGAGCAGTAGCATTCGCCAACTGGTTAAAATCCTCAACTTGTTCCCTTAAATTTGCAGTGTCGGGAATCTTGTTAGCAATCGCGATCGCCTGCTCCCAATCCCCTGCCTGCAAGCGTTTTTGGGCGATACCCATAATTTTCTTGCTAAATTCCGCGATCGCCGCCTTGGCAGCTTGATACAAATAACTGTTTTGACCAATTTCCTGGGCCAGCTTAATCGCCGTCACCAGATTGTCGAGCCCTCCCTCTGCTGCTGTATTCCGGGCTTTTACCAACTTATTGCCCTCAGTCCGAGTCGCCTGAATGAGCTTAGTCAACTCCTCGTACTTAGTCGATTCCCAGAAAGTATTTCCCAAATCCAAAAGCAAAGTAGCTTGGCGGAAAGCCAGCGTCCACTCTTCCTTACGCAAGTTGTCTTCGGCCGTGCGGTAAATTTTCTCTGCATCCATCCATATCGACTGCCACTTTTCTATCTGCTTTTCCACCGTCGGGTAAGCGGGAACGTCTTTAGGGACCTTGCGAGCGATCGCAATCGCCTCCTCCAGCTTTCCTTCTTGGAAACTAGCATTTCCCAGCCTGAGAATATCCTCCGACCACCGCTCGATTTGACCGTTAATTCTCGGCCGCAGCGGGTGGTCTTGAGGCAAAGCATTAACTAATTCGATCGCCAACAGCAAATCATCTGCCGTCCGCTTGCTAGCTGCTTCTTGAGCGCAAAAAAAGCGATCGTTAGCAGAAGCCGTCGGCCAAAAAATCTTTGAGCAATTCGACTGCGAGGTCAAGTTGAGCAAAGACGCAAGTGCCACAAACCCCATACCCACCGACAGGATCAAACTCACGGCCAGCCAAAACTGCCACTTATTCGACCAGCTCAGCCACAACCGATTGTGTCCCTCCGGCTGCTGCGAGTTTTCCCCAGACAAATTCGGCGGTAGTTCCAGATGCCCTCCCGGCAGTTTTCCCGAAGTAACCAACTCTCGGAGCTCTTTAAGTCGCTCAGCCCGGTTTTTCCTTGCTGGTAGCCGCACCAGGGACGAAGTATCCTTTGTTGACTCCAAGGATTCTGATGCAGACCAACGGCCTGATGTTTTGCGATCTTGACTCATATCCTCACCACAAACAACAACCAGCCTGTCTTAATTATTTCAAAACAGCGATCGCTGCTATTGACTGCTCTATAGAATGTATTCATCACTTTTAAATACTCCCGCCGGCCCAAGACTGCAAGAGCCGATCGCCAAACCGCCAAAATCAAAATTTCGTGATTAGGTAATTGATAATGCGTAATTGGCAATTGGTCAAGGCCGTCATCCCTAACTCGCACTCAATAGAGCCAATTACACATTATCGTCTCAAGAACCGGAGTTCGATCGCAAATCGCCGATCAGTTCCGCAAGTTGGTCGCTGTTGGCTTTGTAAACCTCGTTGCAGAAATGGCACGTAGCCTCAGCCCCGCCATCTTTTTCAATCATGTCTTGGAGTTCCGCTTCGCCCAACATTTTCAAAGCTCCCAAAACTCGATCGAACGAACAGCCGCAGTGGAAGCGCACCATCTGAGTTTCCGGGAAAATTTCCAGGCCCATATCTCCCAGTAAATCTTCGAGAATCTCGTGCAGCGTTTTGCCCGATCGCAGCAGCGGCGTAAAACCCGACAGTGCAGCTACTCTAGATTCTAGAGTTTGCACCAATTTTTCGTCCGTTGCCGCCTTCGGCAGAACCTGCAACAGCACGCCCCCAGACGCTTGTACCCCGTCCGCCCCCACAAACACCCCCAAAACCAGAGCCGAAGGCGTCTGCTCCGAGGTTGCCAAATAGTGACTAATATCGTCGCCAATTTCGCCGGAAACCAATTCTACCGTACTTGAGTAAGGGAAGCCGTATCCAACGTCCCGCACCACGTACAAATAACCGTTGCCTATTGCCCCGCCGACATCGAGTTTGCCTTTAGCATTCGGTGGCAATTCCACTCCGGGATTGTCCGCATAACCTCGAACCGTTCCATCCAGTCCCGCATCAATCAGAAGTCCGCCCAGTGGCCCATCTCCTTTGATGCGAATATTGACTCTCGATTCGGGGCGTTTCATGCTGGAGGCGAGTAACAGCCCGGCTGACATCGTGCGGCCGAGGGCGGCTGTAGCCACGTAGGAGAGCTTGTGCCGCCCTCTTGCTTCTTCGGTGAGGCGGGTGGTAATGACCCCTACAGCGCGAATTCCGCCATCTGCGGCTGTAGCGCGAATTAATTGATCGGCCATGAAAAACCTTACTTTTGTCCTTTGATACCTGCTTGAACTATTTTAGAAGTTCTTCAAGGTTGCCGCCACAGCTAGCTCCAGCCGCTAAATTTTCGGCGTTGCACAGATGTGGTATGATTGAAGATGAAGGTCTATCAAAGTTTAAAATAATTTGTCCTAAATGTCAGTCCATAAACCTCAATAAAAATGGCTGAAAAAGGGGAAAGCTTGCACTATATTTGCTCCCGATTTCGGTCGTCTATTTAGAGAAATATCTGCGAAACTAGGTGATTCAGCTATGGGTCAAACGGCATTAGACCTCTTGCAAAAATCCTTTTCATCAATTGATGGGACGGGCTATTCGGCCCATCCCACAAGAGTTATTTTTTATTGTGGGATGGGCCGGAGAGCCCGTCCTAATTATTTTTGCAAGAGGTCTATTGAGTCATAAATTTAGGGAGCATCCCATTTTTGCTTTCAGATCGTGGACGGTTGCATCAGAATAATATATTTCGATGATATAGCGTGCGAGCGTCTCGCTCGCGGCTAGATCGCGGCTAGATCGCGAGCGAGACGCTCGCACTCCTAAAAAACGGCTTTTTACCAAATTGGGATGCTCCCTAAATTTATCGATCGCTCTTTCTAGTCGATCGGACTGTCGTTGCGGGCGATCGCCAACTCAAGAACAGTGATAAACTTGATATTCATACCCATCCACCGCAGGCAAGTCGCGCGACTCAAGCTGACATTTCTGTGGTTCTAGATTGACAGGTACGCGAAAATTAACCAACCACAAATCTACCGGGCGTTCTAATTGAGTGAGTGTTTTCTCAACTGTCCCTGCCGCTATTTCCGGCGCATATTTTTTCAGATTAGCTAAAAGAAACAGCGGAGAATTCAATGATTTAACCTCTGACTTCTGACTCCTAATTTCTGAGTCACGCTCAATAGTTAATCCGTGTATCCGTGTCAAAATCCGTGTCGTGCCTTCCGCCTTCCTTCTTTCCCATTCCCACCCTATTCCCATCAACTCTCCTATTTCTACATGAGTGCTTTGAGTAGTAGCAATTAACACGGGAACTTTCGATACTTCGCGGATAATCGGAACTAAAAGGTCTGGTTTGTAATATTTGCGATAGCCGAGATTGGAATTTACTGTTACACCGCTGAAAAAACCCATTGCTAAAATTAGCACCACTGCTTTTTTGCCAGCAATTTCCACAGCAGGTAAATTAAACCATTGACTTTTTGCTGTAGGTGTGTTAAAAATAACCGCCAAGGTTGCTCCTAACAGCAATATCGCCCCCGGAAAATAGACGAAATTGTATCGAGCGCCGCGAGTTAGGTCAATCCCTAGAATATATGCAAAGCTGAAAAATAGGAAAATTGCTCCTAGCACAAATCCGCCGAAAATAACAGTACCTAAACGAGTATCGCTTGTTTTTAACGAAGTTTTAAGAGCGCCTCGCAGCAGGGGAAGCACCAATATAAAAAATATTGTCATGGCGATCGCCGATGCAACGACTACTGCCAAATTTGACGATTCCACCGGCAGCAGAGACATCACAGTCACCCATCCAGCGAAAGCTTGAAAAATCGGATCGATCAAATCTAAAAATGTGCGATCGCCGCTGACAATCCAATTAGTTAGTTCGCTGCCGTATTTATTTGACAAAAATACCGGCAACCAAACTAAACCGCCAGCTAAAGTGCCGAGGGCTACTGCTAAAAGCCGCCAGATGATTTGAAATTGCCAAATATTAGGCTGCTGGCTGTTTGAAATTGGCAACTTTCCATTAAACTGCTGCCAGATGACAGCAATTAATGCTATTGCTTCGGCACACAAAGTCAGTGTAAAAAAGTAGTGAGCGGCAATCCCTAAACAATTAACAACTACCCAAAGCAGCACCGCCCAAATAGGCATGGGCGCGCGCTGTTGCAGCTTTTTTGCAGCTAATGTCAAGCAAAAAAGAGAGGCAATAACTAATAAGATTCCTAAAGTGTAATGGCGAGCTTCTTGAGCGAGATAAATGCCGTAGGGAGAAACTGCCATCATCGCGGCCGCACATTGACCGACTAAACGAGAATTAAAAGCAAACTTGCCCAAAAAGTAAATAGCGGGAACTGAAATCACGCCCAATAATGCAGGAAGAGCTCGCCCAATCCAAACTAAACTATCCTCAGAAGGCTCAAACAACCGCATCCACCAGTTGGCGAGCATAAAATACACTGGTGGATGGTTGCTTTCTAGCAGCAAATGGTTTAGGACATCTGGAATGTCAGCATCGGGGCGAAATTGTAGCGGTTGTAATAATGTAGAAAGATCGATCGCGCGATCGATCGGCACACCGCGAAAACTGTTGCCCAAACTAAACACTAGAGTCGAAAACTCATCCGTCCACAGCGGTTTCGAGTCCAAATTGGCAAAGCGCAAAATAAAGGCGATCGCCGTCCACAGAAATAGCAACAACAGTTGTTTTTTATTAATCATTAATTCAGTCATTTAAAGGCAGTTGGCAGTTGGCAGTTGGCAGTTGGCAGTTGGCAGTTGGCATTTGTTAGTTGTCATTTCCAATAACCACTAACAACTAACGAATAGCCCAACTAAAAACTATTTTTGAACGTCCGTCACCCGCCAACTCAGCTTCATATTGATCCAGAAATTCCACAGAGTCACAGTTGCGATCGCAATCAACTTAGCCCAATATTCGTTTACCTTAAAAACATTAAACAGCACATTCACCAGCAGCACATTCATCATCAAGCCGATCAAACAAATCACATTAAATTTCAACAGCCGTTTCAAGCACTGGCGCTTTCCAGGCTGCCGCTTAGAAATATCACCAAAAGTCCACAAATCGTTCCACAAAAAATTATTGATAATTGCCACTTCAGCAGAAAAGATTGCACTGCGAGTCAGCCCCAAACCGAGGACAGTCCGCAGCAGGTAAAAAACTCCCATATCCACAAACACGCCGCTGAAACCAACCACGCCAAACCGCAGGAATCGGCCCATCGGCCAGCGGGCAAAGCGCAATCTGAGCAAGTGCCGCAAATACTCAATATACTGTTTCCAAGTAACTTTGCTCTCGCCTTCTTGCCGCTCCTGAAACACGTAACCAACTTCTCCAATCCAGCGGATCTCCCCCCTGCCGAGCACTTCAATCAATATTTTGTAACCTGCAGGATTCATGGTTTTGCCGGCTATGCAACTGCGACGCACCATAAAATACCCGCTCATCGGATCGGAAACTCGGCCCACGACTCCGGGCAGTATAATTAATCCCAAAGTCTGAGCACCCCGCGATAAAAATCTCCTGACAAGGCTCCAGTCGCTCACCCCGCCCTCGCCAACGTGGCGGCTCGCAGCGGCCAAATCGGCTCCCCGCTGAATTTCTGCTAAAAGCTGCAACAGCGTCTCCGGCGGATGCTGCAAGTCGGCATCAATGACGCCCAAAACCTCGCCCCGAGACACCTGCCACCCGCGAATTACCGCTGTGGAAAGTCCCCGCTCCTCTTCCCGGCGCATCACCCGCAATTGCGGATATTCCGGTGTCAGGGACAGGGCGACTTCCCAGGTGCGATCGGGGCTGTCGTCATCGACTACAATTAATTCGTAGTCGCCGGGAATGATGCCATCGAGCAATTGAGTCAATTGTTCCACCATACTCCTGATATTCTTGCACTCGTTGTAGGTGGGAATGACGAGGGATAAATAAATTCCCGGTGTGCGCGCGCGTGTAAAAGTTGAACCGAAAGTCTGTAAAGCAGGAATTTGCAAAGGCCCAGACGGCACTGGCAAGACCTGATTTTCTTGGTGAATGCCCATAATTTCAGTTCCCAGAAAGTCAAGGATGGTTTGGTATTACTTGAGATTTTAAAATATCGTTCCTCTATAATTGATTGGTTAAAATATAAAAATGTCTTTATTCTAGTCAGTAATTATGTAGTTGAGTGAAAAAGAAAACTGTGGATGCAATTCTCGATCGAGCTTTACAAGGTTACAACATCTCTACCGCAGAGGCTTTGGTACTTTTGCAGCAAAGAGATCCAGACGCGCGAGCTTCTATTCAAACAACCGCTGACTTGCTCCGCCGCCGACAATCAGGGGATACTGTCACTTATGTTATAAATCGAAATATTAATTTTACTAATATTTGCGAGCAGCATTGCAGTTTTTGTGCGTTCCGCCGGGACGAGGGAGATGAGGGCGCTTTTTGGTTAGATGCAGCCCAAATTCAGGAAAAGGCAACTGATGCAGTGCAGCGGGATGCAACGGAAATTTGTATGCAGGGCGGCTTAAATCTTCAAGCTAAGCTCAACGGCGAATCTTTGCCTTATTATCTGCAATTGGTAAAAATTATTAAGGATAAGTTTCCGCAGTTGCACTTGCACGCTTTTTCGCCTCAAGAAATAGAGTTTATTGCCAGAGAAGATAATCTTAGTTTCAGTTATGTAATTTCGGCTTTGCGGGATGCGGGAGTCGGTTCGATGCCGGGAACCGCTGCGGAAGTTCTCGACGATGCTGTGCGACGGGTGATTTGCCCGGAAAAACTAAATTCGGCAACTTGGTTAGAAATTGTGGGAACTGCTCACAGTCTGGGTTTGCCGACAACGAGTACGATGCTTTGCGGGCATATTGAGACGGCCGAACAGCAGGTTTTGCATTTAGAAAAAGTGCGATCGCTCCAACAAAGTGCGATCGACCAAAACTATCGGGCACGCATCACAGAATTTATTTTACTGCCATTTGTCGGACAGCAAGCACCGGCACCTTTGCGGAGTCGAGTCGGCCGCGACCAACCAATTTTAGCAGATACATTGTTACTCACCGCAGTATCGAGAATCTTCTTAGGCAATTTGATTTCCAATCACCAACCGAGTTGGGTGAAATTAGGTTTAGATGGAGCTACAGAAGCGCTGAACTGGGGCTGCAACGACATCGGCGGTACATTGATGGAAGAGCACATTACAACGATGGCCGGTGCGGTTGGCGGCAGTTGTCAATCTGTGGAAGATTTGCAAAATGCGGTTAGTTCTTTGGGGCGGAGTTATCAGCAAAGAGATACAATTTATCGACCTTTAGGGGTTGACAATTTGGCAGCTATTGTGTAACTTTTAGGATGCGAAGCGCGAAGCGCGTAACGCATCCTAGGAGTTTAGCCGTTAGCGAAGCCCTCGGAGAGGATCGCACTTTCAAACTCTTCTAGCGCTTGCAAATTTCCAACCTGCCAAGCACGTTCCACTGTAGCAGGAATCAGTTGGGCGATCGCGATTTCTGGAAAATTCGGACTCATATCGGATTCTACATACTCTCCATCTTGCAGCAAATAAATGCGAAGTCTGCCGATGTCATAAACCCATACTTCTGGAACTCCAATAATTTTATAGGCATCGATCGTAGTTTTAGAAGTTACATCCGTTTCAATTGCCAAATCCGGCGGCGGATCGTCCGGCAAAAGTCGGCGGCGGCTAATCATCCGCTGATAATTTAGAATATAAAAGCAAGCATCAGGTTCAACTCCTGCTGCACCTTCCCGTTTGAAAGTAGTAGAACCAAAGGGTTCGTATCTTCTGCCCGCTGACTTGAGTAAAATTTTGACAATATCGGAAATTAAATCTTTCGGAATTTCCCTATCTAGTAAGGGAACCATAATTTCTAAGGTACTGTTGCTGTAGGCAATTCTGGTTCTTCGCTTTTCCCCTAATTCCTGCAAAATCGACTCAAATTCCAGCCAACTTATATTGGGAATAGTTACGACACTACCGGGAGAAAGCGTTATTTGGCTAACGGGCTTAAGGACTGGAGCGATAACAATCATAAGCTGAATTGCGAGCTAGTTGTTAAGTTTGTGCCAAGGGCAGGCAGGATGCCTACCCCACAAGAAAACTCATTCTTTGTGGAACAGGCATCTTGCCTGTTCTTGATAAGAATACAAGATATCTATTGAGTGTAGCACGGGCAACGAGAAGAGATTCGCGATCGCACTTTTGACTCAATTCTAGAAACATCGATCGCACATTTAAAACTTCATTCCAACCGGATTAATTTGACTAACAGACTCATGATTTCTCCCTGTTCCGGTGTAATAATGATGCGATTGTCGGGAATGGCGATCGGATGAGTCCAACGAACAGCTTCCGCGTAGCGCAATGCGTGCAGTTGGTGGATAGTTCGCCGTACCCCCAGCGGCGAACCGATGATGACGTGACGGACTGCTTCGCGATCGCCCTCAAAGGTTTGGTTGGTTAAAACTTGGGGCGATGTTTGGTTCGATGATGAATCTTGCAACATGGCTTTGACTAATAATTTTGGATAGGTTTGATGCTTTGTAACGGTAAAACCGCGTACAATAACAAGTTGAAGAAAAGACAGCAATTCCCCTACAGCACAAGTGGCTTAGCTGGTGCTGTCTAATCTCTATTGAGTTAAATCTAAATTAATTTAGGGTAGATGTCAATCATTTTAGGCAAAGCCCTAATAAATTAATATAACTTAACAAATAGCCTATGGAAATCTCAGAAAGAGCCGATCGATCGCCCCTAATGCGACTGAGAGTTCAGCGGTTTATGACTCAAAAGCAGCTAGCAGAAGCACTTGGCGTTACGGAAGCGACGGTAAGCAACTGGGAAGCTGGGCGATCGGTACCGAAGCTAACGCCTGTTCAATACAAGAAGTTGCTAGAGATTCTGCAAATTACCTCTGCTGAATTACCAGACCAATTTGGTTTTCCCAATGATGCTGATGGATAGAAAATGAAACATTATAATCGATGTGTTTTATTTAAACGAACTCATACAATGTTGTGAAAAAAAAAGGAATATGAGACTTAACATCGCTACTTTGCTGTGAATAAAATCTCCCAATTTCTAACGAGAGTTGCTCTCTAAATACCCAATCTTCCCGGCTAAAGTCACCGGATGGCTTAATTTGATGCCAATAATCTTTAGCTTTTTTAATTGTCAGCAAAACTGCGATCGACTGATTCCTATGCGTTTCATCTACAGCATTTTGAAACCGCTCTTTCCACGAAGCCTGAAATGCTTGAGTTTCGGTACAATCTAATCCCGAACAGTAACTAATGCGATCGAACGCTCTCTTTAGGTTATTCTGTAAATCCAAGTCATTACAAATTGCATCAGCCATATCCAGATAAATATTTGCTAGTACCGCAGGATTCCCCTGATAAATCGGTTTGTTACAACAATTATCAAATATTGGTTGAAGTTCAGGTGTCAGAAAATATGCTTCTTTATGAATCAAACCTGTAACCCAGATCCGGTGCTGTGCTGCGTTTTGCTCTTTCACCTGCGCTTTTTCGTAAAGATTCCGAAAAATTGCCTCTGTATCTGTAAAAATATAATTTTCGATCGTTTGCAGTTGCAAGTCTAAATCTATCATTGCAAAAAGTCGATCGGGATCTAAATATGAATTAGTGGTATCCTTTTCGTGTAATATTGGAAGAGTAGAGTAGGTGTCTAATACATCTTTGCGATCGCCGCAGTTGAAAAATTCCGGTAACTTCTGTCTCCACCATGTCGGAACGCAAGCCTTATAAAAGTTGGCATCAGGCATTTGCTCCATTGCTTTATAAGCTTGAGGTGACTCTCTACCCTGCGTCTTCCGAATATCACCTTCGCACAATACCACAATTTTGTTTTTAATTCTTGGCGATTGCAGAATAGCCTTGCAATGTTTTTTTAGCTGTTCTGAACTAAGACTCATTTGTAATATTAGATTCTTGTTTAATCAGTTTTGGCTCAATTTCTTTAACGTGAGCTGGTGTCAAAGCTTCACACAATGCGTAGGAGTGAGTTGCCAGAATATATTGATTGCTGGGAGCCCACTCTTTAAGGTCTGATATAATTTGATATTGCCAATCTGGATGAAAAGCAATTTCAACTTCATCCATCAAAACGATAGCATCTTCTATGTTGCGAGACTTAAGCCATATATAAATGCTGAGTCTTTTGAGTTCGCCGTGACTTAAATCGTCTGGATATAGTTCTAGAGTTTCACCATTATTATATAATTTAAAGTTGACACCAGAAAAATCTTCATTTAAATTTATTCTTTTATTTCCCAACAGCAGATTTAATTCCTTAATTAGAGTTTGATAGTTGTTTCCATAGGTACCTGTTTTAATCGCTTCTCTGAAGTCGAGATCGCGAGCAGTTCTAAATAATTCAATAAGTAGCTCTACAGCAAGGAAATCATAGGTAAATAAGCATTTTAATTTAGATTTTGCCGATTCCAGTATCCCATAGTAATTCCTATCTTCTTCACTTGAGGTTCCAAATAAGAGTTTTCTAGAATCTTGCGAAAAAAATAGAAATATTTGCGTGGACGGGGCTGCCAAAAATATTTTATGTGACAACTCATTAAAAAAACATTCTGTTTCTTTGCTATCTATATTATTGAAATGACATAATAAAGCTTCATCTCGCTTATCATGAGAATTTCGGTCACTTGAATAGTTACATATATATGTCATATCTTCTGATTCTAAATATTTAATAATTTCCTCACTAATTACCTCAAGCTTTTTATGTTCTTTTCGAGATTTCACTATCTGTTCTTCATTTCTTTGCGGATTTAATGAAATTTGTTTGAGTAGGTAAGCCGTGACATTTTTGAATTTTTTTAAGGTCGAAAAACACAGATATTCTTCCTCTATAGTTTCCTTTTTACTATCTAAGTCTAATATTTTTTTTACATAATAATCTTTATAAGAAATGAATTGAAGTTTGACAACTTTTTCTCCATCCCAAATGTCAATTACGGCTAAGACTCGTTTGTCTTCACCATCATAAATTTTAAATCCCTGAAGCAGATTTGCTAAAAACCGTTTTTTCTCATCATCAACTGAACAGTGTAACAATACAAAAATCAACTGCAATAGCGTACTTTTACCGCCGCCATTTTGACTCCCCAGCGGAAAAATTTTAGGAAGAAAATCTTTTTCAAAAGTGATGTCTATATTTTTCAAACCCCGAAAATCAGGAACTTGAACTCGTAGCAAGTGCATAAAAAACTCCTGGTGTTAGCTTGCATTCAGTTTGGTTAATCGGACTTACTCACGGGTGTTCAGAAACCGGGTTTTTTCGAGAATACTTCGCTACAGCCCACAAAAACCGTAAAAACCCGGTTTCTTTGGTTGTGATGCGTAAGTCCCGACTAAGTAATAAAACTAACTAAAATTCCCAAAATTTCATCAACTGGTGGCAATGAGTATTCTCTCAAACCAATGGTAACAGTTTGCTCTTCTAATTTGATAAATTTCCACAAGTTCCCGGTCGTAACGCAACCATAGAGCTTGTTTACAAAGTAGCCGTTTTTTTCATTGAAACGCTGAGCAGCAATCATTTCAGCAACACATTGTCCAAGTCCGCCGTTGATATCTTCTTTTTTAGCTTCCACTACAATCATAGCAGGAGCTTCGATAAAAAATTGTTCAGGCGATTTGCTGATCAGAAAGTCGCAGACACCGTTAAGTCCCACCGATTGATCTACAGTAAATTCATTACCAGAAAAAAGACTGATTTGCTGCTGAAAAATATCTTTTAATTCTAGCAGAATTGGACAGATAATCATTTCAGAACGAGCTTTTTCTGTATTCAGTGCTAGGGCAAGAGGCAGGCGTTTTTCGATGAACTCAGCTAGAGCTGGACTCGGCTGAATCGGGGGCGCAGAAACAATAAAAGTAGGTACTTCTATTAGGGTGAGCTGAAAGTCTTGTTTGACTTTTTTGAGGGTGAATTCGCTATAGGACATTGCTTTTTTATACTCATAATAAAGTTGGCTGGCTTAGATTATAACACTTTTCAATCGGATGAAATACAGCAGATGGGAGTATGGACACGGCAGTGCCGTGTCCATACCGGATTCACATGAGACTAAACCTTAAACTTCTCCACAATCCGTCTCATCGCCTCCTCCACATTCTCCCGACTATTAAACGCCGAAATGCGGAAATAACCCTCACCCGCCGCACCAAAACCAGAACCCGGAGTTCCCACCACATTGCAAGTTTCCAGCAACTTCTGAAAGAAATCCCAACTCGACAAACCGTGAGGCGTTTTCACCCACACATAAGGTGCATTTTCGCCACCAAAAACCTCTATTCCCGCCGCTGTCAATTTCTCGCGAATAATCGCAGCATTTTCCATGTAAAAATTGACTAATGCCTTAATTTGTGCCTTGCCTGCCTCTGAATAAACCGCCTCAGCACCGCGCTGCACGATGTAAGAAACACCGTTAAACTTAGTAGATTGGCGGCGGTTCCACAGCTTCCAAATTTCGACATCGGAACCATCTGCTGCTTTTCCAGTCAAAGTCTTGGGTACAACTGTTAGCGCACAGCGAGTACCCGTAAAACCAGCATTTTTGGAAAAAGAACGAAATTCGATCGCACAATCCCGCGCCCCTTCAATTTCGTAGATAGAATGCGGTAAACTCGGATCGGTAATATACGCTTCGTAAGCTGCATCGAAGAAAATAATCGAACCGTTAGCTTTAGCATAATTTACCCAAGCTTGCAAGTGTTCCTTGGTTGCAGTTGCCCCGGTCGGGTTATTCGGGAAACACAAGTAAATTAAATCGACTTTTTTGTCAGTGGGAATTTGGGCAGTAAAATTGTTTTCCGCTGTAATTGGCAGGTAAACTAAGCCGCCGTATTCGCCATTTTCGTTCGCATCTCCCGTGTGCCCGGCCATCACGTTAGTGTCTACATACACCGGATAAACTGGATCTGTAACTGCGATCGTATTATTGTTGCCAAAGATATCGAGAATATTGCCACAATCGCACTTAGAACCATCAGAAATAAAGATTTCCGAAGCATCAACATCGCATCCCCGCGACTTAAAATCGCGATCGGCAATTTTCTCCCGCAGCCATTCATAACCTTGTTCCGGGCCGTATCCTTTAAAGGTATCCCGCGAACCCATTTCCTCCACCGCCTTCACCATCGCCTCCCGACAAGCAGCCGGTAGCGGTTCCGTCACGTCGCCAATCCCCAGCCGGATGATGGGCGCTTCGGGATTCGCCTCTGCAAAGGCTTTCACCCTGCGCCCAATTTCGGGAAACAGGTAGCCGGCTTTGAGTTTGAGGTAATTGTCGTTGATAGTTGCCATAGTTCGATCGCTACAAATGTCGTAGAATAGCTTACTGCTAATTGGCAGTTGACTGTTGACTGTTGACTGCTAACTGTTGACTGTTGACCGAAAAGCCCTGGGATTCATCCGTGAGAGTAATCCTAAAATTTAAAACCTAAAATCGGCAGGGTACTTGACCAAAAAATCAAATCTGCTTGTATAATCAGAATAGCGTGCAGTGCAGAAGCAATTATGGATGAGATCGAGTATGCCAAACTCTATCAAGAACTGGCAGCAATTCTGAATGAGTTTAATTTAGGTTGGGTGGTTCAACAAGTAGCGGATACTGTAGAGATAGGCAAAGTAATTGAAGAGCGATCGCTCAAAAGAAAAACACCCCTGCTCAAGATAGAAGATTATACCGCAAAAGAACAACTTTTGCTGTTAATTAATGCTGTCGAACAAGCGACAGTGAACACTTCCGAAATGGAAGACGAAATTGCTTATTTCTTGAAAGTAGAATCAGAAACCTCTCCCCTCGGCACAAAAATTACCTTTGCCAATTCAGGTGCCGAAACTGCCAAAACCATCGAGTTTACCTCCAGCGTCACAGCCCCCCGTCACAAACAGGCGATCGCCCTCAAGCCATTGCTCGATAAACTGCCTTTAGGGCCGAGCAACTACGCCATCAATTCCGAAATTAAAAGCAAATTAAAAAGCTCGATCGATCCCGAGTTTAACACAGCGGCAGAACAAGCCAGAATTTTTGACACTTACCTCTTCACCATCTTGCTAAAAGCAGTTGCTAATGAAGGCGGTACTATTTATTACAACAATGTTTTAGACGACGAAACACCGAAATATTTAACATTTAGAAAAACAGCGGGAAAAATCCACGGAAATGCACATCCATACACTCATGCTGTTGTGGAATTTCCCGACAAACCAGCCCTGGAAGTTCACCTAGGAGTAAAAGTCCAAGGTAGAGCCGGAGTTCTCCACAACTGCAACGTGTTAATTTTGTACCAAAAAGAAGCGAATATCTGCCGCTTGCTCAACCGGGAACCTCGACACTCGCAGGTAATTTTAGCAGTAAAATCTCAGCACTGCACCTCGGAACTCAAACTAGAAATGGCCGGTGCTTTTATCGGCTTAGCGTCAGATATTCGCTACGAAGGCGGCAGCTATTTCATTTCTAACAGTTACTCCCAACCCGTAGCAAAACTGCTAACTACGGCTCGCAAAAAATGGGAACTCAACATTTTTCCGAGAGCCACAAACGATGTCCACCGGCTGATGTACTCGTTTCAAACTATCTTTAAAGACTTTAAGGCCAGAAACTAACATTAGGGAATTGGGCATTGGGCATTGGGCATTGGGCATTGGGGATCGGGAGTAGTTAGTGTAGGACTTATGCGTAAATACCAAAGAAACCAGGTTTTTTACCAGTATTAAAGGCTCAAATCCAGTATTTAGTAAAAAAAACGGCTTCTGCGTCTAGGACTATTGTGGTTAGTGGTTGCTGGTTAGTAGTTTTTCTAATAAAAAATAAAAAACAACAAATTACCAATGCCCCATGCCCCATGCCCCATGCCCCATGCCCCATGCCCCATGCCCCATGCCCGATGCCCCATGCCCGATGCCCCATGCCCAATCCCCAATATAATTTATGATGTTGCGAGCACCCGAACCTTACGAATAATGTTTAAGAAAGATAAATCTTCCCTGCTGTTTACGATCGGAGCCGCCACACTTCTGATCGGTTTAGGCTTTCTCACCTACTCGATCGTCATTTCCCGCGGCCCCGCCAAAGATTTGCCGGCGGGAGCAACCGTTGTCCCCCAAGATACGATGATGGCCCTATCCATCACCACCGATGAATCGCAGTGGAATAAACTGCGAGAGTTTGGCACGCCGGAGTCAAAAGCTTCGTTTGAAAGGTTTTTAACCGAAATGCGCGATCGCCTCCTCACAACCAACGGCTACGCCTACGGGCAAGACATTCAACCCTGGGTGGGGAATACGGCAATGATTGTATTTCTCCGCAACAAAATAGCCATACCAGTCCCCCCGCCCGCACCCAACGCGCCCCCGCCTCCACCAATTCAACAGTCAGTAGCAATTATCCTGCCAATTGCCAACCCGCTCAAAGCCAAAGAATTATTAGCAAAGCCCAGACCCCTCAGCCAAGGAAAAATGGTTGAGCGCAATTATAAAGGCGTGCAAGTTACAGAAACTCAAGGTATGCCCGATCGCAATTTCTCAGTCGCGGTACTCGGCACAAGCTATCTAGCAGTCACCACAGATCCTAGCGCTACAGACAGAATAATCGATACCTACAAAGGCGAACCTTCCCTAGCAAAAACCCCTGGCTATGCAGACGCCATAGAACGAATAAAAAGTCCGGGCGCCTTCGGTCAAATCTACGTCAATATGCCCGTTGCCGCCGCCTATGCCGCCGCCAACTCAGCCCGCGAAATTTCGGCGGAAAACCTCGAAAAACTGCAACAAAATCAGGGATTTGCCACCACAGCGACGCTGGATGCAGAAGGAATTGGATTCAAATCAATCTCTTGGCTGAAACCAGATTCTACCAGAAGGATAGCAGTAGAAAACAATGCTCTAAAAATGGTTAATCGGCTGCCAAACAATACAATAATGATGGTATCCGGCGGCAACTTGCAGCGTTTGTGGCAAGACTACGTATTGGGAGCCGATGCGAACCCGATTTCGCCGATTAATCCCCAAGTGTTGCGCGCAGGTTTAAAATCCACTACTGGCATGGATTTAGATAAAGATTTCATCAACTGGATGGCGGGAGAATTTTCTCTATCATTAATACCAGCCCCCGCGCCGAATCCCAAAGACAAATATGCTGCTGGATTTGTATTTATGGTGGAAACAAATAACCGGGGCGCTGCCGACAAATCCCTAAAACAGCTTGATGAAACGATGAGAATGAAAGGGTTTAGAGTTGAGGAAATTCAAGTCGGCGGCAAACCTGCGATTAAATGGACATCGCAGTTTGGAGGGATTACGGTAACTCGCGGTTGGATGAACGATGTAGCGTTTATCACAGTAGGAGCTCCCGTGGTTGATGCGATCGTTCCGGCACCGAAAAGTCCGCTTTTAAGCAGCGAACTGTTCCAGAAAACTGTACGATCGCAACTTAAACCTCACAACGGCAATTTCTTCATCGATACAGAGAGTGCATTCAACCCGAAAAACTTAGCTTTGCCGGAATTTCTTCCCCCCAGTCAAAAAATCTGGATAGACGCCATGCGATCGATCGGCATTACAGCGGCAGTCATTGGCGATCGTACCACCCGCTACGACGCTTTTGTCGGTCTCAAAAAATCCGACCAATCCACTCCTTCACCCAATCCCTCACCGAGCCCTGCTTCACCCAGTCCCTCGCCCACCGTCAAAACTTCTCCAAATTAACTCTTAAATCATCGAACAAATCCGCCCTAGCAGCCCCCTTAAACAGCAACAGGGCGATCGATTCAAACTGAAAAGCAGCCGATCGAAACCGACAATAGCGGATTTGACTGCAAGAGGGAAATTGAGCCGGATTTAAGTAGTTTTACTTCAAAAAAAACTCACACCAAAAAACCCAAAACCCGGTTTCTTAAAAAAAATCGGGTTTCTGAACACCATAAAAATTTGACTTGCTTATTCTTGTCAGAATTTTAAAAACCGACAATTGTAGAGGCGGCTATTTTGTTTTTTATAAAAGCAAAATAAAGATTTTTTACCTAGATTTTCCGGTCTGTTCTGGACAGAGAAACCGATTTTTTAAACCGTCATACTTCGTTCAAAATGTCACTCATATAAAAAAACTGGTTTCTCGGCCTCGGAGTGCCTCTAGGAAGGCCGTTTTTGTTGTTTTATATGTCATGGGGAAGATACAGATACTAGGCATTGCGAGTTATATTTAGATTGTGGAGAAGATACGCTCGGGGAAGTGCAAATGCCGAAGCCAATTATACTCATTTAGTCCTCAACCCAATGACAGTCAGAAACCCGGTTGCTTCATAAATATAGCGTCTTCAACCGTTCCGAAAAACCTATGGAGAGCTTGGCATTCCCAGTCAGCACCTGTACCGCGTCGGAACGTGCATTCAATCGTCTTAAGTGACCAATAATTTCAAAGGTGGTACCCGCCACGTGATTTATCCGTGGAATCAATCTAAAATCTAAAATCGAAAATCCTCAAGAAAGAGCATTTATCTCGCGCAAGTCAATCTAAAATCTAAAATCTAAAATCTAAAATCGATTGACTGCGTTCATCTGCTCGTGACACCGTGATGTCAACCCCAGCATTATGCACTGTCAAAGGCGATCGACGAACGAACAGGTTTATAGCCAAGCGTATGGCTTTCCTAACAAGCGATCGTCAACATTGACTAAGCAAAGCTTACTTAGCAATAAAACTGACAGAATAGATCGCAAATACCCCTCTGAAAATGAGGGGTGTATTTTCACTCATCTATGCAAATTGACCAGACACAGTACAGAGGTGCACAGATTTAGTGACAAAGCCGTCAACCTAGATTTTTCTTACCAACCGGGTTGGTTTACCTAATTTCTGTCATTCATTATATATTTTAGTCTTTAGAGACCTATGAAAACTGCCAATAATAATGTTAAAATAAAGGCGAAATTCCTGTCTAAAGCAAGAATCAGCAAACTGACACTTGCTCTGCAAATAGTATTAATAAATCTTTACTTTTTGCAAGCAAAAGCCGAAGGTCAAATCATTGTTCCAGCGTCGGACGGAACGGCCACTACCGTCACTCCCGCTGCCCAAAACGGAACTCCTGGGCAGCCAACTCGCTTCGACATTCAAGGCGGACAATTATCGAGCGATCGACAAAATCTCTTCCACAGCTTTACACAATTCGGCTTGTCGGAAAATCAGATCGCCAACTTTATATCAAACCCCAACATTCGCAACATTTTAGCGCGCATAGGCGGCGAGAACCCCTCGATTATTAACGGCTTAATTCAAGTAACCGGCGGCAATTCTAACTTGTTTCTGATGAATCCATCCGGCATCATATTTGGCAACAGTGCCAGCTTAAACGTGCCGGCTTCTTTCACCGCAACCACCGCCACCGCTATTGGATTTGGTACTAACTCGTTTAACGCCAACGGTACTAACACTTACACATCTCTGACAGGCGCGCCCAGTTCCTTTGCTTTTGGGCCCGATCGAGCTGGGGCAATTATCAGCACGGCCGACTTAGCAGTCAAGTCAGGGCAGAACTTAACCTTGCTCGGCGGTACCGTTGTCAGCACAGGCAGCCTTTCGGCCCCAGACGGTCAAATTACCGTCGCATCAGTCTCCGGGACAAATTTAGTGCGCCTCAGCCAGCGAGGCAATTTGCTGAGTTTGGAAATCGAGGCGCCCTCAGCGACGAGCAGCACTGAAACAGCGGTAACAGCTTCGGCATTGCCGATCGCATCCTTGCCCGAACTGCTCACAGGCATCGGTCAAACGAACGCTACAGGCCTGAGCGTCAACCTCAGCGGTCAAATCGTACTAACGGCGTCTAACCTAGCAGTAGCTGCGGGGGACGTTGCAGTAAAAGATGTAAACGCTCGGGCGATCGAAATTCAAGCAGCCAACAGCATTGCAGCCAGCGGAAACCTGACGAGTTCCCAAGGCGGCCAGATCGTCCTAGAAGCTAGCGGCGACATTCGCACGCTCGCTCTCGACTCCCACTCCGACACCACCGCAGGCGGCAACATCAGTGTCACCAGCCGTACAGGAAAAGTAGAAACAGGCAATATCAACGCAGGGTCGATCGACAAAAACAGCAACGCCGGAGACGTTAGTATTGCAGCACCCTCAAGCAGCATTCAAACAGGGTTCATAGACGCCAACTCCGCAGAAAAACAAGGCGGCAAAATTACCCTCAACGCCCGCAACGACATCGAAGTAACCCGTATCAACACCGAAGGCCTAACAGCCGGAGGAAATATTGACATTACAGCCGGCGGTTATTTCCGAGCTACAGGCACTTTCACAAACGATCGCAACTGCTTGTCGCAACCTTGCAGCATTTCCGCCTCCGCGACTGGTAGCGCTAATGGTGGAGATATCACCATTCGCCACGGCGGCGAAGCCTCGAATATAGTTTTCGGCATCGGGCCCGAGTATAACAGACTCAACGGTACTGCTGGCAGCATTGCCACTGGGGGTGCGAACAAAGAAAATGTTATTGCATCTGGAGGTTATGTCAGCCCCGGCCCTCAGATAGTACAGCCGACGCAAATTAACATTACGGCTTCTTCAGTCTCACCGACACCCGCACCGACACCCGCACCGACACCTGCACCGACTCCTGCACCAACTCCCGCACCAACTCCTGCACCGACTCCTGCACCAACTCCTGCACCGACTCCTGCACCAACTCCTGCACCAACTCCTGCACCAACTCCTGCACCAATACCCGCGCCGACTCCTGCACCGACTCCTGCACCAATACCCGCGCCAACTCCTGCACCGACACCCGCGCCAACTCCTGCACCAATACCCGCGCCAACTCCTGCACCAATACCCGCGCCAACTCCTGCACCAATACCCGCGCCAACTCCTGCACCAATACCCG
>NZ_JAUBRJ010000016.1:0-46739 GCF_036701805.1 Microcoleus sp. N3A4 | reverse complement strand
GCACAGACAATTACTCAAAATCCAGTACCGGTCTCAAATTTGCCACCGACACAGACAATTACTCAAAATCCAGCACCGGTTTCAAATTTGCCACCGGCACAGACAATTACTCAAAATCCAGCGGTTTCACCAGCAACAGCGCCGCCTCCGGCAGTTTCACTCAATGAAATATTTGTTGCGCCTGCTGCGGCGCCAATAAATCTCACACCCATACCGACACCGGAACTCGCTCCTGCGCTAGGAGTCAACCAGCCGCCCAGCACAAATCGTTTATTTTCCGCCAGCTTGCAACAACAAAACCAGATATCTAATTCCTTGCAACAGCGCAATTCACCTCCAGCGTCGCGGAATATTGACGCTTCCAAGTTGCCAAGCAACGTCAGCAGCGTTATTTTTCCCATAGAGGAGAGATTTACCAGCGATTTTGTCGATTACCTAAATTTGCCATCAACAAATACGATCGCCACCGTAGAAGATGCCCAAAAGACCCTTCGCGGCGTCCAACAAGCCACAGGCATCAAACCAGCTCTCATCTATATCAGCTTTGTACCCAAGGGTTCTACAGTCGATCGGCCGATCGACAGTTCCGGTATCTTGCGCGTAGAACCGCAAATTCAAGCCTCTGACGAACTGGAACTGATAGCGATCGCCCCGGAAGGCGTGCCCGTTCGCCAGCGCATCCCTGGAACCTCTCGCGCCCAGGTAATGGAAGCTGTTCGGAGATTTCGCGATGAACTGACTAATCCGGTAAAGCGCAATACTAAAAGTTATTTGCCCTTGGCTCAGCAACTCTACCAGTGGATAGTAGCGCCGCTCGAAGCAGAGCTGCAAGCCAAAGGCATTGAGAATTTATCTTTTATCTCAGATATGGGGTTGCGATCGATACCGATGGCCGCCCTGCACGACGGCAAAGGCTTTCTGGTAGAGCGTTACAGTGTTGGCTCAATGCCGAGTCTGAGTTTGACAGATACCAGCCCCGCCAATTTCAAAAATACCCAAGTTCTGGCAATGGGGGCGTCGCAATTTCCAGATATGAGTCCTTTACCTGCGGTGGAAATAGAAGTATCGACAATCACCCCGCAGCAGTGGCCCGGCAAGTCTTTCTTGAACCAAGCTTTCACCCTGGCAAATTTGAAATCGCAGCGCCAGCAGCAGCCTTTTGGGATGATTCACTTGGCTACCCACGCCGAATTTCGATCGGGAGATCCCAGCCAATCCTTTATTCAGTTGTGGGATACTAAATTGCGCTTGGATCAGTTGCGGGAAATGGGATGGCACAGCCCGCAAGTTGAACTGTTAGTTTTGAGTGCTTGCAGGACTGCTGTGGGCGATCGGGAAGCCGAGTTGGGCTTTGGCGGGTTAGCCCTGCAAGCAGGAGTTAAATCGGCTCTGGCGACTCTCTGGTATGTCAGCGACGAGGGCAGTTTGGGATTGATGGCGGAGTTTTACGGGCAGTTAAAAACTGCTCCGATTAAAACAGAAGCGCTGCGGCAAGCGCAATTAGCGATGTTGCGCCAAGACGTGCGAATTGAAGGGGGGATGCTGCACACTTCTGTTGGCAATCTGCCGCTATCCCCGGAATTGGCAAACATGGCGAATCAGAATTTCTCTCATCCCTATTATTGGTCGGCTTTTAGAATGATTGGTAATCCTTGGTAACAAGTTTTGTTTGAGTTAAGCGACTGTGCGGGCGATCGACTGTTGGCAAATTGTGCGGGAGTTCGATCGAATATTGTGCGATCGACTGTTTGACCGTGCGGGCGATCGACTATTGGCCAATTTTATCAGATTTCTTGCGGTTGCAGTGAAAGCAAGCTAGTGCCAAATTGTCAATATCGTTAGTCCCATTTTTAGTTAAGGAAATGATGTGTTCGATAGTAAACTCTACGTACTGCCATTGTGCGGAGGCATGACAATATTCGCACAGACAGTTGGCTCTCTGACGAACTTGATTTTGGATATTTTCAGGGATTTGACCAATAATTTCTTGATGGTACCCGCCACGCGATCGATCCGTGGAATCAATCGAAAGCATCTCAAATCTAAAATCCTCAAGCCCCCGAATTTATCCGTGGGGTCAATCTAAAATCTAAAATCTAAAATCTAAAATCGAATGACGGCGAGCGGACATTTCTACACAGTAGGCTGAATCTTGCCCAAGAAAAGATTGCGGACAGTCCGATTGACAAAACTGAGGTAATCGTCGATTTCTTCGTAAAGATTGAGTTTTTGTTATTCCTCATAATTGAGGGACAAAGTTTGTTGTTTGTCCAACAGTTCTTGGCTTCAATTTTTGACAGCCGTGGAGGCTTTAAAAATCGGTATGCCTGCCACTAATTCAATTCGGACAGCTCCTTCTATAGGTAGAGTATCGCGCAGGTTTTCCAGTTTTGGCAGGATTAGCATAGTTGTGGATTTTATGGTTTCTGTCTTGATTGTATCTACGTTTTTTTCAATCTTGCCTAATACTATCGGGCACGCCCACCGCCGAAATACCCGCGATCGCCTTTAAGTTTTGACACCGAATCAACTCGTTAAAATCCAAACTGCGATTTTCTATCTGCGCCACAGCCTCGATCGCCCCAAGCAAATGTCCGGCCGCTTCGGCTTCGTTGTAACCGCGCCTTCCGGCGACTCTAATCGCCGCTTCATCAGCATCTAACTCTACTTGGGAACTGCGGTTGTCCCGCCAAATTCGAGTCATCGCGAGTCCCGTTAAACCGCCCGCGATCGCAGTGCCGATCGCATCTCCCTGCAACAATTCTACAACAGTCCCGACAATTCCCGCCAGAGCCGCACCTTGATAAATATCCGGTTTAAACCACTTAACATTGCACAGAAAACTTACATTCCGCAATAGCAGTAAATCCCGCTGCGGCTTAGATAGCAGCCGCCACAAATCAAAATTAATATAAATCGGGCGAGATTGATTCCAAGGCAAAGGAAACTCGCAGTCAATTACTGTTGATTGTTGTGGCTTACTAATAATTTTACACGCCATGCGGCCGGAAGCGGGCATCACATCTAACAGGCGGCGAATTTCTGGTTCGGGATTCATAAATTTTCGGGAATTGGGAATTGGGAATTGGGAATTGCTTGCATCGGCATAAAAAACAACAACATCAGGGGCCAGTAGGGGCGGGTTCACCAACCATAATTGTCTAAAACCTACAATCTCTAAAACCCGCCCTCACTCACCCAAGGGCAAATCGCAATCTGATGCACGGGTGGCCAGAAACCGGGTTTTTGCAAGAATACTTTGTGACAACCACAGATTTGATGAAAAACCCGGTTTCTTTGGTTTGAGCGTGTCCATAACTGAGCTTATGCAAATCAAAGTTAATCTAGATTATTGGTTGTGCGGGGGCGGGTTTACAAGATTTTTGACGGGAGTTAAATATTGTCGATCAAACGCGCCCCTACAAGTTCATAGAAGATATTAAGGGTTTTTCTTGGATTCGGAAGCAGGAGATTCTTGAGCTTTCGGAGCCGCTTTTTCCGCGTTGGGCGAAGGCTTCGGACTGGCAATTGCTGGGGCAACTGACGGCTTAGAATTCGCGGTTGGGGGGGATGCCGGTGATTTCGGAGATTCAGGGGCTGTTAGCGGGGCAGCAGGGGCTCTTTTAGCGCCTAAAATGCTGGCGTCTCCGGTGTCAAAGGTGCCGGCGATGCAAGCGATCATCATTGTAGCTAAGGTGCCGACAAATAATGCTTTCCAACCGAGTTCGGAAATGTCTTTGCGGCGGGATGGAATTAGGGCGATCGTACCGCCGACAAATATGCCGACGGAGGCTAAGTGGGCAAAGCCGGAAAGGGCGTAACTGACAATTAAAACTGTACGAGCGCTCACCAGTCCTTTTGCGCCCGCTTCTGCTAAACTTTGATAGGGCGGAACCGCGGTTTCCAATAGTCGGCGGCCGATAATTATAGATGCTTGCCAAGAATCTTCAAAGGGAACTCCGGTTAATAGCGTCAGGGGATAAAATAAGAATCCCATGATGTTGGCTAGGGTGACAACTTTAAAGACTCCACCAATTGGATTGGGTAAAATTGCTAGCCAGCCGAAGAATTGATTGATCAAGGATACTAAACCTAAGATTAAAATCAAAACAGCGGCGATCGCCACTGCCATCTTTACCCCGTCCAGCGCACCGACGATGGCTGCGTCCAAAGGACTCATGCGTTCGATCGGTTCTCCGCCCACAGTCTCTTGTTGACGGATTTCGCCGTCGATTTCGGCAATTTCTTCGCCGATAAATTCGCCGAGGCTTTGAGGTTTCCGTTCTTCCTTGGGAATGCCGCCCATTGTCACGGGAATTCCTGTTTCGGGAACTAAGATTTTGGAGAGGACGAAGCAAGCCGGAATTGCAATAATTGAGGCGGAAACTAAATGCCCTAAAATATTGGGAAAAACTGGCTTGAGAAAACTGACGTAGATTGCTAAAGTTGACGAAGCAGCCGTCCCAAAACAGCAGGAGAGGATTGCACAAAGCTCGGAACGGGTCATTTGCGGCAAATAAGGTTTGACAACAATTGCCGCTTCAATTCCTACGAAAATATTGGCCGCGCCGCTGAGGGCTTCCGCGCCGCTCAACCGCATTGTCATATAAAAGATTTTGGCAAAAACTTCGGTGATAATTTGAATCACGCCTATGTTGTATAGCAAGGCCATGAGGCCAGAAAAAAAGACGACTGTCGGTAAAGCTCGAAAGGCAAAAATATATCCTAAATTAACTGCCGGATCTTTACCAGGTACTGGTACAACATTGCTTCCGAATACAAATCTTGCCCCAGCGTCAGCAGCGGTGAATACTCCATCCAGTAAGCTAGTAAACCATTCTAAAGCGATGCGAGTTGGGGGGAACAGGAATACTAAAAATCCTAAGACTAATTGCAGGCCAATGCCCCAGATGATGACGCGCCAGGGAATATACTTCGACTGTCGGTTTTCTGAAAAAATCCAGGCGATCGCGCACAAGCCAAAAATGCCCAAAAACGAGATAAGATTGTAGATAGACATGAGCCTAGTCCTTGAAATAGTTGAGAATGCCGATCGACGGCTTGCACCACATCAGTTATACTATTCATCTGACGGCAAATGCTAAAAAAAAATAACGGGCAGATAAATTACGCACTCAACAGCGTACTTATGTCATTGCTTAGGTCATTCCGAACTCTGCGGATCTTTAGCAAGCCTTGATTTGCCGTAATTACCAGCAGTTTAAATAGAAACTCTAACACATGGAAGCTTTTGCTCCACATCCTCCTGAATGGACTGCAACGGCGGTTCACGCTAATGAGTTTTGCTGTCCCAAGTGCGGCGCTAGCTGCACGGATGCCACTGAGGTCTGGATTAATCGCCGATCGCCAGTATACACCGAGTTCAACCGCCGGAAGTGGCAAGAATTTTACCGCTGCCAGTGCGGCGGTGTGTGGTGGGCTTGGAGTAACGATCGACCTCCTTCTGAACTTGTGCGTCGCGATGAGAGCTCGGATGAGGGCCCAGATGATGATTTTTAGAACGGTGACAGAATTTTCGATTTTCGATTTTATTTAAAATTAGGGTAAGCTGTGCATTCGGCACCCTACATTATTTAGATAGGCGATCGCCAGTTCTCAACTAATTCAGCACGTCAAGTATTCCCTTGACTACGCCTTCCATCACTCTTTCAATTAAGCTCAATTCATTTTCGCCGATCGACTCATTTAAGAGCATTGACTGAATTCGCTGTCTGTCATCGCGAGTCAGTTCCCCTGAAGAAAAGATCCGCTCAACTATTTGTTCAGTTAGAATTGGGGAAGTTTGAGTTTGCATGGTTGGTCTCTCAAAGGATCAATATTCTGTTGTTAACTTCGGTTTTTAACTTCGTTAGAAGAGCCAGTTATTTTGTAGTTTTTCTTGTCTCATCCAATGATTGCTCCAATCCTAGAACTCGGCAGGTATTTTGTCAAGACATCGGCGACAGATAAATACAAAATTTGCATTGAATTTCCGATATTCTGGCAACAGGTGCTTTCGGAGTGCGATCGACTGATGCCCTGTGCCTGCAAGGTCGATCGACCCCCGGCGGTGGCGGTGTTCGACCTTTTTAAGTTTATTGGCACTTGGGCGGAACATTACACCTCAAAAAAAAATCACAACTACAATAGATTTGAATTGGTAATCGGGAATTGGCTTTTCTGACTTGCGTCTTCCTTCCGGCTAATGACTAATGACTAATGACTAATGACTGATGACTCATGACTAATGGCTTCCTCCAATGACCTATTTTCGTTCTGCTATAATTTTGACATTAGGTTTTTGGCTGCTACCGCTAGCAGTGCGATCGCAACCTGTCGTTCCTGCAAATGACGGCACTAATACTGTTGTTAAGTCCGAGCAAAACCGCACAGACATTAGCGGGGGACAACTGTCAGGAAACGGGGCAAATCTGTTTCACAGCTTCAGCCAATTTAATCTCAGCGAAGGTCAAATTGCTAATTTTCTAACTAATCCAAATATTCAAAATATTTTAGGGCGGATTTCCGGTGACAATGTTTCCCTCATTAACGGTCTGATTTCCATAAGCGGCGGCAACTCGAATTTATTCTTAATGAATCCGGCGGGAATTGTCTTCGGTCAAAATGCTAGATTGAACGTGCCGGGGTCTTTTTTCGCGACAACTGCTACGGGTATTGGTTTCGGTGACGGCTGGTTTAATGCCACCGGAATTAATGATTATAAAGCTTTAGTGGGAAATCCCAATCAATTTAATTTTAATTCACAAATCGGGACAATTGTCAATGCTGGAAACTTGGCAGTTGGCAGCGGGCAAAGTTTAACTTTGCTCGGTGGCACCGTTATTAATACAGGACAATTATCCGCTCCCAACGGTCAAATTACAGTGGCTGCTGTTCCGGGGCAAAATGCAGTCCGCATCAGTCAAATCGGCAATTTATTGAGTTTAGAAATTACTCCGTCTTTGCAGTCAGAAAAATCGGCGATCGCCCCACAAGCTTTGCCTCAGTTGCTGACGGGGCCCGGCGTAGCCTCAGCCACAGGTTTAACGACCAACGAAGCAGGTCAATTGGTACTGACTGGCGGCCAAACAGTGCCGATAAATGGAGGAAGTGCGATCGTCTCGGGTTCTGTAAATGTATTTGCTCCTTCTGGCATTGCTGGCGGCACAGTCAATATTTTAGGCGAAAAAGTCGGACTGTTCGGCGCAAATATCAATGCTTCCGGGACTGACGGCGGAGGTACTGTGCGCGTCGGAGGCGGTTGGCGGGGGATGCAACCCGTGCCAAATGCCCAGGTAACATACGTTAGTCCTGATTCTACGATCGCAGCAGACGCGATCGACCGCGGCAATGGCGGCACTGCGGTAATTTGGTCAGACAATACAACTCGCTTCTTCGGCAATATTACTGCTCGCGGGGGCACTGCCGCAGGTAACGGCGGCAGAGTAGAAGTTTCAGGCAAAAATGCTTTAACTTTCCAAGGAGAGGTCGATACCCGCGCTGCTAACGGTGCGATCGGCAATTTGTGGCTCGATCCGGCAAATATTACGATCGTCAGCGGTAACGGCGACATCAGCGGGGGTTCGACTGGCGGGGAACTCCAATCGGCACCAGAACCCAATGAAACATACATCCCAGAAGTGCAGTTGGAACAGATGACGGCCGGCAGCAACGTGGTTATAGATACCCCCGGCTACATCACCGTCCAAAACTTGCCCGATAACAAACTTTCCCTGCAAGCGAGAACGGGAGACACAGTAACATTTAGATCGGGCGGAGTGTTTTTTGTCAATGACCCCAAGGACTCAATCGAGACTCAAGGTGGCAACATCAACATTTTCGCCAGCAGCATCTCTCTTGGCGGACTTAATGCCAACAGTGGCAATATCGCTCTCACTGCTAACGGCATTGACTTGAGAGGCGGCAGCAATTCCGTAAGCAGTGCGGGGGGAACAATTCGCTTGCAGCCCAACGACAGCCGAGGAATTCGGATCGGTGGCACCGGCGATATTTTGGGCATTTTGGACTTGACGGCAAGGGATCTGGGCGCTTTGGCGGGGGATTTTCGTTCGATCGCGATCGGGCGCGAAAACAGCAGCTCGATCGCGATCGTCGCACCCATTACCTTCAACAGCCCGCTGACACTTCAAGGCCGCTCGATCGCGATCGACAATCCCCTGAGAACAAGCGGCAGCGCTAGCTTGACTCTCGACGCGCCCCAAACTGCGATCGGCGCCAACATTGCCACATCCGGCGGCGATCTCACTTTTACAGGAAACGCATCCCTCAATACTGACGTGGCTTTGAGCACTCAAGCTAGGGGCAACATTCTGTTCTCCGGTAGCCTAGACGGAGCTCGCGCCCTGAGACTAGACGCTGGGCGAGTGCTGTTCGGCGGTACAGTCGGTCAAGCTGTGCCCCTGGCGAGTTTGTACGTCCGCGGCCGCAGTACCGAGATATCTAGGAATATTGCGACATCTGGCGACATGACTTTCAACAGTGCCGTCACAGTCGATCGCCGCGCCACCCTAGCCGCCACTACCGGCAATATCACTTTTGCCAATACCCTCGACAGCATCCCGGGCCGAGCAAATAATTTGACGCTGCGCGCTGGCGAGAACATTACTTTTGGCGGCAGAGTCGGTCAAACTCAAAGGTTGGGCCTGCTCTCGGCTGACGCTGCTAGCGTGACGGCTGCTTCCACAATTGCAGCCCGCAGTTTGAGCGTTAACGCCCGAGATTCCGCTAGCTTCGGGGGGGACAGCACGGCCGCTTTGGGAGCCGATATCAAGGCAGCAAATGTCCTCTTAGAGGGTAATTTAAGGACGGATGGCGGCAGCGTGAACCTGCAAGCAAGCCGCGAGGTTCAGACTGGCAATATTACCTCGAACGGTGGGAGCATTCGGGTTGAGGGAAATACTGTTGCTGCAGGTGCGATCGACTCTTCATCGGCAACGGGAACTGGAGGCGCGATCGCTCTCCAAAGCAATGCTGGCCCTTTAACTGCGGGAGCTTTGAACGCTTCGGGGGCGATCGGCGGAAATATTGCTGTCACCTCTTCATCGGGCATTTCGGCTCTCGACCTCAACTCCAGCAGCACTTCAAACGGCAACGGCGGGGGCGTTTCCCTGAGCGCGACTGGTAACATTCAGTTGGGTTTTGTCAACGCTCAAGGCGGCACTGGCGGCACTGGCGGCAGCGTTGATGTGACAACCCTCGGTTTGTTTCGCTCGAACAGTGTTTTCAACGATATATCGGGCAATATTTCCAGTATTTCTACTGCCGGAGGTGCGGGGGCGGGGAGGATCGAAATTCGCCACCGAGGCGGTATCGATCGACCGTTTGTAGTTGGCGGCGCGATCGACAATGGAACCACGGGAAGCATTAATGCTGGCGCGGGAAACGCCATTTTGCCCAGTTTTTCTTTTGGACAAACTTACACGCAGGGAAGTTTACCAAATCAGATTTCCCTAATTACACCGGGCGCGCCCTCTGCTCCTGCACCAATTCCCGCACCAATTCCCGCACCAATTCCCGCACCAATTCCCGAACCAATTCCCGAACCAATTCCCGAACAGCCTCTAGTGCCCGTAAGTCCTGCTCCTGCGCTGTCACTTCCTGAATCTTTGCAAGTAGAATTGCGATCGTCAAATCGACACAGAAATTCCCCAATTACCCAGGATATTTTCGTTCCTTTTCGCAGATTCGATTCGATCGGCTCGGGAGTTTTAGCATTTGAGCAAACCTTTAGTCGCGAGTACGAAAAATATCTGGACTTGCCCGCAAGAACGCCGATTAGTAATATGTCGGTAATTTACGAAACTCTTCGCAAAAACGAACAAATTACCGGGGTAAAATCTGCAATCATTTATATGAATTGGGTCAGTGAATTGGCAGCAGCCGCTGCCAAAGAAAATGGTTCTGTTCTGGTGGCAAGTCGGGATTTATCTAATCTATTGCCTGTGAGAAAAAACCACACATCCCAGCCCCCTCACCCCTTAGAAGATAAGTTGGGGGAGAGGTTGTCGCCGCAGGGCAAAGAAGTTTCCGATGTTCCTAACGGGGATCATTTAGAATTAGTGTTAGTCACAGCTAACGCTCAACCAAAGCGCGTTTTAATTCCGGCGACAACGCGCTGGCAGGTGTTGCAACTAGCCGAGGCCCTGCAAAGCGAAATAACTAATCCCCGAAAAAGAAGCAGCATTAGTTATTTGGATGCGGCGCAAAAACTTTATCTGTGGTTAATTGCACCAATTGCCGCAGAATTGACAGCTTTAAATATTGATAATTTAATTGTAATTCCGGCAGCAGGTTTGCGGAGCGTGCCCTTTGCTGCTCTTCACGACGGCAAAAGCTTCTTAGTTGAGAAATACAGCATTAGTGTGATGCCGAGTCTGAGTTTGACTGATATCAGCTACGACAATATTGCGGATGATGAAATTTTGGCGATGGGGGCGTCGGTATTTGAAGATAAAGCGCCACTGCCGGCGGTACCGGTGGAGTTAGAGTCGATCGCGCCGCCCGATCGGGGAAAATCATTTTTGAATCAAGATTTTACTCTCAGCAATTTGCAAGCTCAGCGGGCAAATCGGCCTTTTGGCATCATTCACTTAGCAACTCACAGCGAATTCCAGCCCGGGGAACCGAAAAATTCTTACATTCAGTTGTGGGATACTAAATTGCGTATCGATCAAATGCGACAGTTGCGGTGGAATAAACCGCCGGTGAATCTGTTAGTTTTAAGCGCGTGCAGTACCGCTTTGGGCGATGCAGATGCGGAGTTAGGGTTTGCGGGTTTGGCAGTAGCTAGCGGTGCTAGATCCGCTTTGGCGAGTTTGTGGGAAGTCAGCGATGAGGGGACTTTGGGGCTGATGACTGAGTTTTACCGGCAGTTGCGGATGCCAAGAGGTGAGGGCAATTTGATGATTAAAGCCGAGGCTTTGCGGCGCGCGCAATTGGAGATGCTGCAGGGGCGCGTGCGGATTCAAGACGGGATGCTGCGAGTCGAAGGGCTTTCTAGGAGTCTAATTTTGCCTCCAGAAATTGCGGCGCGGGGCGATCGAGTGCTTTCGCATCCTTATTATTGGGCCGCCTTTACAATGATTGGCAATCCTTGGTAATGGGGATGTTGAATGAAGAAGGAAAAAGGGGCGTTGCTGAATCAAGGTATGAATAATGCAGGAATGGGAACATCCTGAAATTTTAGGTAATGTATTTAGGACTTATATCGTTTCCGATGCAACCGGAAATGCTATCAAATGTCTCGAAACTGCGATCGCCTAATACGCATCCTAAAACTCCTGACCAAAAGTGGTCAACGGCTGTCCACAGCCAGATTTTGTGTGTGTTTTTTCACATAAGTCTGTAATTCATCGAGCTCACCGACTTGGGACTCATCATCAGCGATCGATTGACGGCCACATTTAACACAAATGTGGTTATGTTTTCCTTTTTTATTACCTTTTCTACGGCTATGGGTTGATTTGCACTCGCTTTAATTGCATGGTGATTCCCCCTATTTATACTCTAATTATGCAACGCCCAAATCTCCTATGAAGACTAACGGCGATCGCACTTCACTCTGTCTTACCTGCTGTTGGAGGAAACTGTGAAGCGATCTGACTCCTAACCTAAATATTTATTTGTACTTTTTTGAAGAAATGTAAAAAATAATATTTTTTTAGTTAAAATTTAAATTTTGCTTAAAGTGCAGGCTAGTCTTTATGTTAGAGGATACATCTACTTAAAAATTGAGAATTGCTAAAAAAAATGTGTATTAATTATTAAAAGAGGCTGCAAGGATGATTAACTTAGCCGGCTACGAGATTACCAACAAAATCCATGAAAGTAACAATTCTTTAGTTTGCCGAGGACTGAGAAAGCAAGACAAGCAACCGGTCATTCTCAAATTCCTCAAGCAAGATTATCCTCTGCCAGCTTCGTTAGTCAGATACAAGCAGGAATACGAAATTACACGCAATCTCCAGCTAGAAAGCGTGCCTAAAACCTATAGCTTAGAAAGATACCAGAACAGTTTGGTTATTATTTTCGAGGATTGTGGTGGAGAATCATTAAAGCTTTGGTTGGATTCTCAAAAACTTACCTTAGAGAAATTTTTGTCAACAGCTATAAACATAACCAGCGCTTTAGGTAAAATTCATCAACATAACATTATTCATAAAGATATCAACCCCAGCAATATTATTGTTAACTCAACAACAGGGCTAGTCCAAATTATAGATTTTGGCATTTCTACTGTTTTAAATCGCGAGAATCCTACCCTAAAAAATCCTAATGTTTTAGAAGGGACTCTTACCTATATATCGCCGGAACAAACAGGCAGAATGAACCGAGCGATCGACTACCGCACTGATTTTTACTCATTAGGAGTCACTTTTTACGAACTGCTAACGGGGCAACTGCCATGCGATTACAGCGATGCAATGGAATTAGTCCACTGTCATATTGCTAAACAAGCAGTACCGTCTTATGAAATCAATCCAGAAATTCCTAAAGCGGTTTCTGATATTGTAATGAAACTGTTAGAAAAAACGCCTGAAGCCAGATACCAGAGTGCTTGGGGTATTATAGCTGACTTAGAAGAATGCCTGCAACAATTACAAACTAAGGGAAGTATTGCAGATTTTGCGATCGCCCAAAAAGATATTACAGAGAAGTTTCAAATACCTCAAAAACTCTATGGTAGAGAACGAGAAGTAGAAACCTTGCTAGCCGCGTTCGATCGCGTCAGCAATGGCACAACAGAAATCATGTTAGTGTCGGGTTACTCTGGCATTGGCAAATCTGCCTTAGTGCAAGAAGTTTATAAACCCATTACTAAGGCAAGGGGTTATTTTATTGCGGGTAAGTTCGACCAATTTCAACGCAATATTCCTTACTCAGCTATTGTTAAAGCGTTTCAGTCCTTAGTCAAGCAAGTTTTAACAGAGAACGAAACCCAACTCAATGCTTGGAAAGAAAAACTTTTAGCAGCTTTTGGTGATAACGGTCAAATCGTTATAGATGTCATTCCCGACGTAGAACTCATCGTTGGCAAACAGCCACTTGTGCAAGAGTTAGGTGCTACGGAAGCGCAAAACCGCTTTAATTTAGTCTTTCAAAAATTCATCCGCGTGTTTTGCTCGGTTGAGCATCCCTTAGTCATTTTTCTGGATGATTTACAATGGGCTGACTCTGCTACTCTGAAACTGCTGCAAGTAATGATGGCAGATGATGAAACAAAATATTTATTTCTAATGGGTGCTTATCGAGATAACGAAGTCAGCCCCAGTCATCCCTTGATAATGACTCTGGATGAACTGCAAAAGCAAAAAGCGACTATCAACCAAATTACGTTAACTCCTTTACATCTCGAACAGATTGTTAATTTGATTGCTGATACTGTGCGTAGAGATAGAGCAGCAGTCATGCCCCTAGCCGAGTTAGTTGTTGGGAAAACTCAAGGCAATCCTTTTTTTGTCAATCAGTTTCTCAGAACTCTCTATGAAGAAAACCTCCTGAATTTCAACTTACAGCAAAGAAACTGGGATTGGAATATTTCAGAAATCGAAGCAGTCGGTATTACCGATAACGTCGTTGAGTTGATGGTCGGAAAATTGAGAAAAATGCCAGATTCAACTCAGCAGGCTTTACGGTTAGCCGCTTGTGTTGGCAATAGTTTTGACTTACTTACTCTGTCGATTGTCAATGAAAAAAATCCTGCGGAAACCTTTCAAGAGCTATTGCCAGCCATCCAAGATGGATTAATTTTAGCTACTTCTGAACTCGGCGTAACAGACGAAGAAATTGTTAAATCTCATCTGGTCATTACTACTTATAAATTTTTGCACGATCGCGTGCAACAAGCAGCTTATGCTTTGATTGAGGAAAGTTCTAAAAAAACAGTTCACTTACAAATCGGTCGCTTGCTCTGGCAAAATACTTCGACACAGACGCGAACGGAAGAAATATTTGCGATCGTCGATCATCTGAATTTAGGAATTGAAGGGGTTGGCG
The DNA here is from genome assembly GCF_036701805.1 of Microcoleus sp. N3A4. NCBI lineage: Bacteria > Bacillati > Cyanobacteriota > Cyanophyceae > Oscillatoriales > Microcoleaceae > Microcoleus > Microcoleus sp. N3A4. Next base: position 32,723 of record NZ_JAUBRJ010000016.1, on the reverse strand, counting down.
ATGAATCCGAACGAACTGAAATTGCAAAACTTAACTTAACCGCAGGTCAAAAAGCCAAAGCTGCAACGGCTTATGCTGCGGCTACCGAATATTTGCAAGTGGGTTTGAAACTGCTAGTAGATTCTAGCTGGACTCATCATTACGAACTGACATTATCGCTGTATGAGGAAGCAGCAGAGGCAGCTTTTTTGAGCGGTGATTTTGACCGAATGCACGGATTCGTTGAGATAGTCCAAAACCATGCCAAAACGCTGCTGGAAAAAATTAAAGTATATGAAGTCCAGACGCAAGCTTACATCGGGCAGAACAGGCTGCTAGAAGCGATTAATACAGCGCTACAAGTTTTAAAACTGTTAGAGATCGAGTTTCCCCAAGAGCCGAACCCGTCAGATATTGGGCGGGCATTCGAGGAAACTGCGGCAATTTTGAGTGGAACGCGAATTGAGGATTTAGTTGACCTGCCTCAAATGACCGATCCATATAAATTAGCAGCCATTCGACTTCTGTCAAGTATCTTTGCTGCTACATACATTGCTGCTCCTGCGCTGTTGCCCTTGACATTGTGCAAACAAGTAGATTTATCCGTCCAATATGGTAACGCTTCCGTTTCTCCCTTTGCTTATGCTAATTATGGTCTTCTGCTTTGTGGAGTTGTGGGAGATATTGACTCGGGTTATAAGTTCGGTCAATTGGCTTTAAATCTACTGTCGAAGTTGAATGCCAAAGAAATCCAAGCCAGGACAGTCGTTATGGTCAATATATGTACCCGACATTGGAAAGAACATTTCGCAGAAACTTTAGAACCTTTGGTATCAGCTTACGCTAGTGGCATAGAGACGGGAGATTTAGAATTTGCTGCCTTTGGTCTAATAGCCTACTCCTATTTCGCCTACTTTAGCGGCAAAGAACTGACTGGACTTGAAAGAGAGATGGCAACTTACAGAGATGCCGTTCATAAAATTAAGCAAGAAACAGCACTTCATTTTCACGAAATCTATTGGCAGGCTGTCTTGAATCTACTCGGAAGAAGCGAAGATCCCTGCCGTCTCCAAGGTGAAGCATACGACGAGCATATAAAGTTACCGTTGCACCAGCAAGCAAATGATAAAACGGGAATTTTCTACTTATATTTGAATAAAATTTTACTTTGTTATTTGTTTGAAAATTCCTCTCAAGCAATTGAGAATATTGCTATAGCAGAGAAATATTTAGACGCAATAGTAGGATTGCCCGTTGTTCCTCTATTCCATTTTTACGATTCTTTAGTACGGCTAACGGTGTATCCCTACAGCCCAGAGTCAGAGCAACAAGAAATTCTCGATAGCGTACAAGCCAATCAAGAAAAAATGCAGAAATGGGCGCATCATGCCCCTATGAATCATCTGCACAAATTCTATCTAGTGGAAGCAGAAAGACATCGAGTTTTGGGTCAAAAACTAGAAGCAATGGAGATGTATGACAAGGCTATTGCCATTGCGAAAGAAAACAAATACATCAACGAAGAAGCACTCGCTCACGAACTCGCCGCCAAATTCTACCTGTCATGGGGCAAAGAAACGATCGCCCAAGTTTATATGCAAAACGCTCATTATAGCTACCAAGTCTGGGGCGCTATAGCTAAAGTTGAGGATTTAGAACAAAAATATCCCCAATTCCTAGCTAGAACGTCAGCCAAGACAACAACTCAAACAAAAGTTAACCGAACAACTACCACGCCTACTACCACTAGCACTAATTTGGGAGATACGCTAGATTTAGCCACAGTGATGAAAGCTTCTCAAGCGATTTCAGGTGAAATAGTTTTGAGTAAGTTGCTGGAAAGGTTGATGAAGATTGCGATCGAAAATGCGGGGGCTGAAAAAGGCTTTTTGATTTTAGAAAAAGCGGGAAACTGGGCGATCGAGGCTGAAGGTTCGGTAAATGGGGATGAAGTCAGCGTGTTGCGATCGCTTCCTTTCAATACAGAAGCTGCTTCTAGGGAAATGCCCAAACTGGCAAGTGCGATCGCTAACTACGTCATTCGCACCCAGGAAAACGTGGTTTTAAACAACGCCACTCAAGAGGGACAATTTACCCGCGATCCTTATATTGCAGCCACTCAACCGAAATCAATTCTCTGCACGCCTCTGCTGCACCAAGGCAAGCTGACAGGCATTCTTTACCTAGAAAATAACCTCACAGAAGGAGCTTTTACTACAGATAGGCTAGAACTGTTAAAATTGTTATCAGCCCAAATAGCCATTTCCATTGAAAATGCCCAACTCTACAATAACTTGCAGGAGTTCAATCAAAACTTAGAGCAATTAGTAGGCGATCGCACTCAAGAATTATCTGATGCCCTCGCTCATTTAAAAGCGATGCAAAGTAAGCTGGTGGAAGCCGAAAAAATGGCTTCGCTGGGAGGATTAGTCGCTGGTGTTGCCCATGAAATTAATACTCCCGTCGGAGTGGGTGTCACTGTTGCTTCAGCTTTGGCAGAACATACCACAGAATTTGCCTCTATTTATAAGAGTGGCAAAATGAAGCGATCCGAGCTAGAAGAATTTTTGGATATAGCCACCCAAAGCAGCAACACCCTTCTAATTAATCTAAATCAGGCTGCGGCATTGATTCAGAGCTTTAAAGAAGTGGCAGTCGATCGATCGAGCGAAGAACGACGAACTTTCATAGTAAGAGATTATCTCGATGAAATTTTAATCCAATTAAAACCAAAATTGAGAAATAGCAAACATTCGATCGAAATTAAGGGAGACACCAAAATGGCCCTAGATTCTTATCCAGGTGCATTATCCCAAGTTGTCACAAATTTGCTGATGAACTCTCTGATTCACGCTTACGAACCGGGCGCTACTGGAAAGCTGGCTTTTGATTGGCAGCAAGAGGGCGATCGACTTAGATTTGAATATTCCGATGATGGTCAAGGCATTCCCCCTGAAAATTTGAGTAAAATTTTCGAGCCCTTCTTTACTACCAAACGCGGTCAGGGTGGTAGCGGGTTGGGATTGCATATTGTCTACAATTTAGTTACCCAAAAACTTCTGGGTGAAATAGAATGTAAAAGTGAGGTCGGAGTAGGCACCAAATTTATTATTAAGTTACCCGTTCAAATTGATTCAAAACCGTAGTTTTCTAAATCTCAACATCAGTAACACAGAAAGGTGAGCAGCAATGGACAAGAATATTTACGGCTTTTCAAGTGAAAAATCATCTGAAGAAGTCTTATTTGCGGAAGAAGTTAGCTCAGATGAGGAGTTATTTTTTGCCGATGAAGTATCTGAAGAGTCCCCGACTGAAAGCTGGAAAATTTTGATTGTCGATGATGAGGCTCAAGTTCACACAGCTACCGATATTGCCTTAAGAAAGTTTGTTTATGAAAATAAATATTTAAAGTTTTTTAGTGCTTATTCCGCCAAGGAAGCTAAACAGTTAATCCAAGAACATCCTGATGTGGCTATCATCCTGCTTGATGTAATCATGGAAACAGATGACGCTGGCTTGGAGTTTGTGAAATACGTCCGCGAAGTGTTAGACAATCAGTTAGTGCGAATTATTTTACGCACGGGTCAACCCGGGCAAGTCCCCGAAAAAAGCGTTATTATCAATTACGATATTAATGACTATAAAACTAAAACTGAATTAACGACCTCAAAGCTATATACTACAGTGCTAACAGCTTTGAGAAGTTTTTGTCTAGGTCATAAATTGCAGTCAGAAATAGAACGGCGCGAACAAGTAGAAAAAGCACTTCGGATCAGTGAAGAAAAAGAACACCAAAAAGCTCTTGCCTTAGAGCATTTTGTCAAAGAGCTGCAAGAAACACAACTCCAGCTAGTTCAAAGTGAAAAAATGTCTAGTCTCGGTCAATTAATTGCAGGTGTCGCTCATGAAATTAACAATCCGGTTAACTTTATTTACGGCAATATCTCCTATGCGAAAGATTATATTAAAGAACTCATCTATATGTTGAATCTCTACCAGCGCTATTACCCGCTACCAGAAGCAGAAATTCTCAATGCAATAGAAGATGGAGAGTTAGAATTTATCATGGACGATTTGCCAAAATTGCTTTCTTCCATGCAGTTAGGCATCGATCGCATTCGCCTTATTGTGCAGTCTCTACGAAATTTTTCGCGGTTGGATGAAACTGAAATCAAATCAGTAGATATCCACGAAGGGATTAATAGCAGTTTGATGATCTTACAGCACCGACTAAAAGCTAGGTCAGATCGCCCTGCTATTAATGTGATTAGAGAGTATGGTGAATTGCCGCTTGTAACCTGTTATGCAGGTCAGCTCAACCAGGTGTTTATGAACCTTTTAGCGAATGCTATAGATGCTTTGGAAGAGCGGGAAAGTAGAGAAAAGGGTACATCTTTTCAGCCCCAGATTTTGATTCGTAGTGAAGTCGTACCTGGCCATTCACATGACAACCGTAGCCAGGATTCATGCATTCGGATAACAATTGCCGATAATGGCGCTGGCATGACTGAGAAAGTTCGTGCTAAACTTTTTACTCCCTTTTTTACTACTAAGCCAATCGGAAAAGGTACAGGCATGGGATTGTCAATCAGCAAAAAAATTCTACTAGAAAAACACTGCGGTCAATTGCAGTGTATTTCTACGCCAGAGCAGGGCACGCAGTTTATTATTGAGATGCCTACTATCTGTATAGCAACCAATCTCGCGGTATCTATGGTCTAGGAAACTCATCTGGTGGAATTACATCATATAGCGGTTTTCAGTTGCATGAGAATGGGGTAATTGCTAATTGCTAATTAATCTGAATTCTGACAGACTTTTTTCCCGCAGCAAGCCCACCCCTTCAGGGGTCTGGATAGGCGCTGCGGCTTTCGCCACATTCTTCTAACTTAATTGTGTTGGTTTTCAATATATTTTTTAACAATCTCTTCCGAGGCGTTACCCACTGTGCCGTAAAAATACAGCCTATTCCATGTATATTTAGTACACTGCATTCCGTAGAGAAGCAGAAAAAATGAAACTTTATGCGATCGAGTTTCGTAAAAAAATAGTGAAAGCTGTAGAACCCGGTGATACAGCATATTCCAGGTTCATGAAGTACACTCTTCAGTTATATTGTGTGGTGTTAATCAGTAGGGTGCGTCGCTGCTTCATATTTGATAAAACTTGCAGATTGACTCTGAAAGCGACGCACCTTACACGGGCGATCTCTCTTCTTGTGTGTACTACATATACATGGAATATGCTGTATCGTTTCCGGTTGCATCGGAATAAGCTGTCATAGTGGCAAAACCGGGAGCATCCCATTTTTGCTTTCATATCATGGACGGTTGCATCAGAATAATATATTTCGATGATATAGCGCGCTCACGTCGTCCATAGCGAACGGCCTTATCGCGAGCGAGACGCTCGCACTCCTAAAAAACGGCTTTTTACCAAATTGGGATGCTCCCGCAAAACCTTTGAACCACTTTGGACTCTTGTTAATAAATGGAACTGCTATTTTTATGTGACAGATTGCTGGAAAGTTAAACCAAATTTTATTGCCGATGAAGGTCAAATTATTAGCAAAACCTCTAGGAAAAGACTTGACGGCGAAAATACAATATTAATACCAATTCTCGCCTCCAGAAAGCAACAATCATGAGTGTTAAGTTTGTTTCCTGAAAGACTGTATGCACCGGTGCGTCGCTGTTCGACAATTCGCTCTTTTTTAGGATTTAAGGGTGGCGACGCACCCGGAGGCTGCTGTTGCATGAGTTTTGAGAATTAGTATAAGACATTATTTTGCTCATTTTAAACTAAAAACTCTTTGTTATTCTAAATCTGAACAAAGGCTCAGACACTCCGTTTGATTATTAATTCACGCTTCCCAAATTTGCCGATATTCCAATTCCATATCAAAATCAAAGAAATTATTTTGGTTTTATGCGATCGCCGGCGTTGCTTAGTGATACCCTAATTCAGCAACGCCTTTTTTGTAATATCATCAAGGCGCTCGACGATCTGCGCTTTGCTGCAAATGCCGCCAAACTTCATGATGACAGACGTACCAAAAATACAGGGCTAAATTCAGAAGACCTAATAATTTAGTGCCATCTTCTAGCATCGCGTGTAATCCTTGATTTGGATTGTCTAAAATATCCTCCAACCGCGAGATAGCAAACAAGAACAATGCTGCCACTAATGGCAGGTAATGAGTGGTTTTGATGTACCGCCAAAACTTAACTCCGTAAAGGAAAACTGCACTACCATAACACAAATAAATTAATTTCTTAGATATTCCCAACTGAGAAAGAATCAAAGTCATCCGAAACCTGTCATCCAGGTAAAAGACTCCCAGGAGTAAAGCACTAAAAAATAAAAATATCGCCGCTCTACTACCCGGCTCTTTTTGGCGCAACACTCCGAAAGTAAATGCACAAATTGCGACTGGGAGACACCCGAGAACTTCGGAAACTCCGGTGAGAATGCCTTCGTAAGGGAACCAGAAATTAAAAGGATCGCTAAACAGGCGTTCAACTCCGTCTCCCTGGTTGTTGAGTTTGGCGTATGCGCTCAGCCCGACCAAAATCAGGACAGTCAGAGTGTTGAAAACAGCTAAAAATGGTACTGTAAAAAAATGTTTTTTGAGTCTTTCTAAAGAATTTGAAAACTTGGGAATTTTATTGAATAAAGGCAGATGCTTCATAAAAACTGTCTCCAAACAATGGGGTTTGTTACTTATTCAGCGGCAGCCAAACCACAAATGTAGTGCCGCGATCGGTTGGATATAAATGAGTTTCCGCAGATGGCAGCCATTCAGGATTGACTGGGGAAAATACTTCTATTTCTCCTTGCATTTGGCGGACTAAATCGCGGGCGATCGCCAAACCCAATCCTGTGCCGGGAATTTCTGTCTGCGCTTTTTCTCCCCGGTAGTGCCGCTCAAATAAATGCTCTAAATCCTGGGGAGGAATGCCGGAACCTGTGTCGCTGACTGCAACTGCTATCGCAGGCAATTGGCTGTATCCTGCCCGATCGCCATCCGCTGCTTTGTACCTGACTTTAATATAAATTTGGCGGCCGGCAGGGGTATATTTCAAAGCGTTGTCAATTACATTGCTCAAAACTTCGCGCAAAGCTCGATCGTTCGCTGAGACTGCCGGCAAGTCAGCCGGAATGTCGGCTAGCAATTTCAGATGCCTTTCAGAGGCGATCGCCTCGGCGGAAATTAACAGCGGTTTTAAGACTTCTATCACAAAACAGGATTCCTCCAAGTTTATCGCAGGTGACAGCGACAGAGGAGAATGCCGGACTAATTCCACATTGGACATTGCTTTTTCTGAAGTGCCCGATGGCAGTTTTAGATGTGCTTCGCCGGTGTCAACGGTTCGATCGAACTGGGCCAGCAGCTCTTGCAGCCGCTCGCTCTCTCGGACAATACTAAAAGCCACATTGCGGTTTTTGTCTTCCGGTACCAGCCGCCGCGCTAACAGCTTGCCAAAAGTTCGCAACGCTGTCAGCGGACTTTTGAATTGGTGCAGCAAATTGTGCATGGTGTCGTAAACCTGAGTCTGGATTTGCCGAGCCGAACCCAATTCCTGCTGCATCCACTGCGATCGCTGGTCTAAAATGCAGGCTAGGGCTAAGGTGCGAGCAATTTGTTGCATCTGAGCTTCCTCTCGCTCGTTCCAAGGCCTGTCTTGCCGACCGCTGACCAGGAGTCCCATTACAGAGCCCTCGTGTATCAGAGGCGTCACAATTTGCCTCCGCTGCTGCCACAGATTCTCCGGGCCTTGGCATTGATTGGAACTGCGCTCGCTACCCGGAAGCGGCTCGGGTGCGATCGCCCCTACGGTTGATTCTTCCACAGCAAAAACCGGGGGCGCCAGCAGTCGCGGCACCGGTTTCACTGTCGAGCTTTCGGAAGATTGCAACCTCAACCCCTGATTTTCTTCCGATTCGGCTGAGGTTTCTGGGTAAACCGCGATCGGCACCAACTTTGCTTCGCTGCCTTCTACCAGCTCTTGTGTCAGGTATACCGCGCCGAATGTCGCTCCCAAACTGACGGCGATCGCCACCTGCGATCGGCAAAGCTTGACAAATTCTGAACTGGCTGGCATTAACATGATCGCCACATTAAGATATCTAACGGAATTCTAAGTAAATTACAACCGATCGGCGGCCGATTACAGATGAGAGACTTCTAGATTTCAGGTGTCTTCGCTTTGACAGAAGGCAGCTATGTTGAAGGCATCCGAACGTCACGAACTAAAATTGCCCCAAAGCCCTGTCCGGCGGGCTTCCATAATTCCCTAAGCTTGGCTGTTGCCGGAACTTGCGGCCCACAATACCACAACCGCTACACTTTTGTCGATCGGCACGAATGTTAAGATTATGTCGATATATTAAAAACAGTTGAAGTTTAGAGCTAGAACGGATATACTGGCCTCGGATTTGGTAGCTATCATTACAACCTGTCTGCTCATACTGTCTGCTCACAGAGGAGGTAAAGAAATTGGCCAGGAGACGCAAACGCAAGAGTCGCCGCCGACAAGAAGGACGCAGAATTTTAGAGTGTGTGCCTCAATATAGCATCGAGAGCGGCGAAGATAAACCCGTAACAGCGGCTCGCAAGTTCATCCATGCCGAAGGCATTGCTCCCCCAGCTTTGCTGTTAGTCAAGCGTAACGAGCATACCACTGACAGATACTTCTGGGCTGAAAAAGGTTTATTTGGAGCCCAATACGTAGAAGAGAATCATTTCTTGTTTCCCAGCTTAAAGGTAATGTTGGAAGCTACCACAGAAAAAATTCCTGTGGTGTCAGCGGCCCGCGCATAGCTCAAAATGTTTAGCTCAAAACATTGACAGCAATGTTTTTCTAACTCTTTTAATAACAGCGCCAGAGTTCTCATTGTCTGGAGAGTGCCAACTGAATTTATGCGAAAAGTCCTTAGTAACTAGGGTATAAGGAGCCATCGCAACATGATAGATCGCCGATTGGGGCGATCGCCACAGGGGCACTCTCACGATAATGGTTTTTTTTGACTGTTTTGTCGATCGAACAAATAGCCAACGAGAGATTCACAAGCAGTCATCAGTTTGTCTGCTCGAAGTCTAACTACGGCATCTAGCATATCAAAAAACGTTCCGCGCCAAACTTTTAATCGATCGGTTTCAAATCTAAAGCTTTTTGCATAGCTGCTAGTTCGTCGCGGTGAGCTCTGACAGTAACAAAGCTCTTGGTTTGGCTTCCCGACTCAGCGACTGATTCAAGTTTGAGCGAGACTTGCTCGGAGCGTCCAGCTTTTTTCCAGTAAAATACCCCCGCCAGCGGTGACAGCAGTACCAAAGCTAGGAAAATTTGACCCTGCTGGGGAACTAGCATTCCCAAAACCAGTCCCAAGCAAAGAGCGCCGCCTGCACTTAGCACGGTTAAAAAAATAGCTAGAAACCAACTCGGCCTGACAAAACCCTCAAACGTGACTTTATAGTTGGGGGCATCGACGGCTGCAACTCGGTAAGCTCTCTGGGCAAAATACTGTTGTAGCTGCGTTAACAGAGACTCTTGTGCGCTTTCTGAAGCAAGCTTGACTTGTTCGATTCGAGGTTTGACGGAGGCCTTGATGAAGAAAAACAAGCCAACAGCAAGCAGCAGGGTAATCGTGAACGTTGAAGAAAGAACAGTAGTATCCATCGGTAGAAGTTTGTGTAATTGAAATTATCTACTATTACTTTACAGAACTTTACATAAGAAAGCGATCGAGGACTTACGCAGACACTTTTTTACCAAAATTCGCAGAAAGCTTCTTCTGCAAGGCGTTTTTCTCCCCATCGCCAAATTCCCATATCTCCCCATCGTCCCTAATTCTCAAGTGACAATGCGTAAGTCCTGACGTAGTGTAGATGCTTTAATCGCTGTGCGGCGATCGAGCAAAGCGAAGGCAATCCGGCAAATCGCTTTGCAAGTAGCGCCAGCATCTCCAGAGTTTAGGCATCCGATTCAAACTCGGCTAACCCGTGTGACCAGTTTCTAAGGCGCGGGGCCGACGCCCTGACGCGCCGTTTCCCTGACCGATGTACTCGTGCCAGAGACGAGCGAGGTCTTGAGCTTGGTGCCGCCACTCGGGGAGGATTTGATACATCCGGCGGGGGCGGCCGCGTCCTTCTACTTTTTTCCAGTAACCGGTGATTACGGCTTCATCTTCGAGGAATTTCAGAGCGCTGTAGAGCACGGTATCAGAAAGTCGGTAGATGGGGAATTCCCGCTCTAGTTGTCCGATGAGTTCTGTACCGTAGGAATCTCCGCGCAATAATACGGAGAGAATGTAGCACACTGCTAGTTCCTTGTTTAGATAAACAGGAGGGGGGTCTTGAAAAAATTGATAGATATGTTCAAACTTCATCTGTCTTGTCCGCTGGAAACTCTCGTGATACCGTCAGGTTAACGGGAGAGGAAAGCGGGGCGGGGTGTGCCGCTTCCTAATGATTAAGTGGGACACCGGGGAAACAGAGGTGCAGTATTTCCCCAGTGAATGTTGATGGCCCCAAAGGCTTGTCCTGCACTTAGGTAATGTTTGCCTGCGCCTTGGTTGAGCAGCGCTGAGGTAACGCCGCTTACTAACTTCCTCTTCCAATCTATCGCAGCGACTATTGTCAAGTGTGCGATCGCCGATGAGTTGGCAGTTACTTCGGGAGTTGGCGCTTCAACTAAAACTCAAAATTCGCAACTTCCCGGAACCCTTTGTCTGCCTTGTCTCTGTGCTTTAGCTGGTCTGAGGGAGCCGGCTTTTTTCCGGCGAAAGCTTGCCTTTAAACCGAACTCAGGCCTAACATGGCGCGCAGTGTAAAAGTTAGAAAGACAAAAGTCGCTACAATCGAAGTAATCAGGGCGATCGCAGTTGTCGGTCGATCGAGCAGGGGTTTGAGTTTCTCGAACAGGAAAAAGAAAATCCCCAGACAGATCGTAATCAAAAAGCGGGGGTAGCGAGAGACGTTATTAATAAAATCTTGCATTGGCTTGGTGGGGTAAAGTGTCACAGCTCGATCTTTGACTGGTAACACTTGTGAGCGAGTTAGACAATTTTGGCACAGCCGGAGCTAAATCTGCAGATCGGGCGATCGGGCATTTTTGTCGGCGATGCTGACATATATAATTCTAACGAAAACTTTTCGCCGATCGCTCCGGCACTGTCTGTTTAATGCCACGCAACCTCCGGTAACAACTTCAGAAGTATTTATATTGAGTTCTAGTTGTGATAAATATTATAGGGCTGTTATTTCTAGATAAATGTCTGCTTCCGCACCTTTTCAAGTCTTGCCGCGTCCCTTTCTGAAATGGGCTGGAGGTAAAACTAGGTTGATTGGACAATATCAACCTTATTTTCCTGAAAAGTTTACAACTTACTACGAGCCTTTTTTGGGCGGCGGAGCTGTATTTTTTTACTTAGCACAGCAGCACCCTGGTTTGCAAGCTGTTTTAACAGATGTTAATCCTGAATTGATTAATGCTTATCGCTGTGTCAGGGATAAAGTTGAAGAGCTGATTCTACTTTTACAGGAGCATCAGTTAGAACACACCAAGGACAATAAAAATTATTATTACTCGGTGCGATCGCGCTCCTACAAAACAGATACAGAAAAAGCAGCACGGCTAATTTACCTAAATAAAACTTGTTACAACGGTCTCTACAGAGAAAACTCAAAAGGTGAATTTAATGTTCCCATAGGTCGATACAAAAATCCTCACATTTGTCAAGCAGATTTACTGCGCTCGGTCTCATCTTTACTCGCGCCCGCTCAAATTGAAGTCAGAAAATTCGATAAAATTTTGGATTTTGCTACTAGCAGCGAAGACTTTGTTTATTTTGACCCGCCTTATTATCCTATCAGTGCCACGAGTAACTTCACGACTTACAGCCGGGATAATTTCAAAGAATCGGAGCAGATTAAACTGAGAGATATTTTTGCAGAACTTGCAGAACGGGGCGTGAAAGTTATGCTGTCTAATTCTAACTGCGATTTTATCGAAAAAATCTACAGCGATAGCCAAGCTTTTAAAAAAAACAGTCTCCCAAAACTAATTGAAATCTCAGCCTCTAGGGGAATTAATTCTAATAGTTGCAAGCGGGGCAAAGTGAAAGAATTATTAATAGGTTTATTTTAAATTATAGCGGTTATCAAAAAAGTGAGGTATGCCCTATGCCCTATGCCCTATGCCCTATGCCCTATGCCCTATGCCCTATGCCCTATGCCCTATGCACGTCGCTCATGTTACTGAGAAAGGCTATAGATGTTTGTTTGCCCAGGTAATGAAACCTTCGAGCTTGTGAACTGCCAACAGATTTTGATTGTCAGGAATTTGTTTTTTAAACCAGTCGATCGAACCTTGCCTCATACCGTCACCGCCAACTATCACAATAGTTGGCACGCGATAGCAATTTTTAATATTTAAATTGAGGTAAGGATACTTCTCGTCTACTGAACCTTTGTCTTCTTGCCACTTGCACTCAACAATTAGACCCAGAGGAAACAAACCGGAACCAACAATATAAAAATCGACATTTATTTCAGTTTCATAGATGCTAGACCCGATATAAACCTGTTTAGCATATCGCTTGGGATTTTCAGTAGAGATTAAGAGCCAATCTCGCTTGCGTTTTTTCGGCAACTGGGGACATATTTCGAGATATCCGTGGCCTCTCAACGTGCCTTCTACAGTTGTTTCTAAAACAAAACCAGTTTTATTGGCTCTACAACCCCTATTCATTTTGTTTGCTCCTGAATATAATTTGAATTAAGCCGATCGCACTTCGATCGCTCCCCGGTCAAAAACCTGCTTGTCAGTACCGATAGAACTGACAAACATCCGGTCTTGATAGACATCAAACGTCGCAAAACTCAGCCGGCTAGCAGAATACTCCGTCCACTCAGAACGCCCCACCGGACGAGTGCCCCCGCCGGCACCGCAAATTAAATAAGTCGTACCGTTAATCGATCGAGTGCGTTCGTAACTGTGCTCGTGTCCGTTGATATAAAGCTGCACGCCGTACTTTTGAAACAAAGGCGTCAAAGTCTTAATAAAAGGTTGATTCACTCCGTACACGCCAGAAGAATAAATCGGGTGGTGGCCGAACACAACTTTCCAAGGTGCGGTGCTCTGACTCAACTCTTTTTCCAGCCAAACAAGCTGATTTGCCCAGTCTGCATTACGATTGGTATCTAAAGCAAAAAACTGTACGGGATCGCGGCGAAAAGTATAGTAGCGACCTTGCATATTAAAACCCGCATATTTAACTTGCGGATCGCCGTTAGCAGTGCGGATGTCGTGATTTCCCAGACAAGCATAAAATTTTACGCCTTGCTGCAATAACGGCTGATAAGGCCGCTCGAAAACAGCATTAATTTTTTCAATTTCGCCGTTATTGTAGATATTGTCGCCGGCGAGAACAGCAACATTAAAAGGGTTTTCCCGGTGATATTGCGCCATCGCCTCAGCCACAGCATACTGACCTTGGGCGCCGGTACCGGTGTCGGCCACCGAAATAAAGCGTAAAATAGGCGGTGAGGCCGGCATTGGGACGATCGCCCTTTCTCCCTCAACGTTAGAAGGCATAGCAGCGTTGGCGTCTGTACCCCAGGAAGTCCGAAGCTGAAGCATTTTCCAGACTCCGGCCAAACCTAAGCTGCTGAGACTGCCTAAAATTAGAAAGTGACGGCGTTTGATGCTCATTTTGATTCGGTTACAACTAAGTTAAATGATAAATTAAGGTTGAGATGGCTCAACTAAAATTTATCTCGTTTAGATATATTTGCAACGCCCCAAGGCAGAGAAAATGTCAGAAGAACAACTAAACCAGTCAACTCCAGAACCCTCTCAATCTCCGACACCGGAGGTTGACTCGCCTGCAAAGTCTGCCCCCACTGGCAGCAAAACTCAAAATGCCAGCAGCGCGGTTCCGAAAAATCAGAGAATCAAAGCTTTGATTGCCTCGATCGGGAATTTGGGAAAAAAAGAGAAAAAATTAGCAGCCGAACCGCCGTTGCAGCCCCAAAAGCCGATCGCACCCACCGCTTCTGACTCAGCAACAGCAACTCCTCCGGCTGTTGCTGCTGCAGTTAACAGCGTGCCTCCAAAAGTTGCTGTAAAAGTTGAGAAAAAGCCTGTATCCCAACGCCCGGAAGGGAGTTTTTTAGAGAAAGTCGTTGTACTTTGGCAAAGTATTGTACGGCTAGTGCGATCGCTACTGCCACCATCTGCCAACGAGAAGCTGTCCGATCCAATTTTAAACGCCGCATTAGCAGCAATTCTGATCGTTGCAGTCGGTTTAACTCTTAACAGTTTCTCGGCAAAACCGCCGGAGAAAGTAGCAAAAGTGCCTTTCCCAGCAGCGAAGCAGTCGCCGCCAACGTTTGGCGATTTTGTGGCGCCGGGAACGCCGCAATCGCCAGAGGCGATCGCACCGTCAGCGCCAATCTCTCCTAAATTCAAAAGCAACTTGCCCGATTTAGTCGCTCCAGAAAAATCGCAACCAGTAGAACTTATCCCACCGCCGCCGCTGACGCCGGAACAGTCTCTGATTGCTGCGATTCAAACTCAAGTTGCTGACATTACGAATCGACTTGGCGGCGGTTTAGTTAAGTCTGTTCAAGCTAATTTTTCGAGCAGCATTTTGACGGTGAAAGTCGCTGAAGATTGGTACAAACTCAGCGAAGTCGAGCAAAATCAACTAGCAACTAAAATGTGGAAGGAGGCTAATTCACTCGATTTTAGCAAGTTAGAAATTGCGAATATGGAAGGGAAATTAATAGCTAGAAGTCCCGTTGTTGGTTCGGAAATGATTATTTTAGAGAGAGGGATTAATTAGAATTTAAATAGTCTGTATCTGTAAAACGTCAGACCAGCCTTACAGTCCAGGACGCAGCACCTAATTGTGTAGGGTGTGCAGTAGTGCACGCCTTACCGCTGTTGATTTTTGTGAGGAATCTCGAACTTTTCCAAACTCCGACAGAATGCTAGCATTAAATTAACTAACTTTGAGGAAAATTGAAAAATGACAATTTTAACTCAAGTCGAACAAGTAGAAATTGAATATCCCAGCAGCGACGGAGAGCCGATGGCTGAAAGCGACATCACGCGCGATTACATGACTTACAGCGTTGAAGCTGTCAAGCTTTACTTTCAAGAACGTTCTGATGTTTACGTGTCAGCCAATTCTTTCATATATTATGAAGAAGGGAACAACCAGGCAGTTGTGGCCCCGGATGTTTATGTGGTGTTTGGAGTTGCCAACCGCAAAAGGGATAATTATAAAGTTTGGGAAGAAGGGGGAATAACTCCCGATTTTGTGTTAGAAATTACTTCGGAAACAACTCAAACGAAAGACCAAGAGACCAAACCCGAAATTTATCGGGCTTTGGGAGTTAGGGAATATTTTCAGTACGATCCGTCGGGAGATTATCTAAATCCAATTTTACAGGGAGTACGTCTAATAAACAATCAGTACGAGCCGATTGCAGCCAACAATATCGCTTTCGATACGCTGTGGTTGTTCAGTGAAGTGTTGGGACTGGAATTGCATATAATTTCAGGAGAATTGAGGTTTAGAGTTCCTGAAACGGGTGAGTTTTTGAAGACTCACAAGGAAGAAAACCTGGGACGGCTGGCAGCGGAGTCAACATTGCGATCGCTCGTAACTCAACTCTTAAATTCTGGAATGAGTCTGGAAGAGGTAGCGCAAATGATGAATTTATCGACCGTGGAAGTGAGACGATTGGTAGGGGAAGATTTTTGATCGATCGCACTTTCCCAAGATATCAAGGATAGTGCGATCGAAGTATGGGACAAAATGTCAACCGTCAACCGTCAACCGTCAACCGTCAACCGTCAACAATTAACCAATGACTATAGAGGCTTATTAGTAGGTTTAAAACCTTGCTTTTGAAAATAGGTTCGGAATACCTCTTGAGCAATTGGTGCCGCCGAGACAGCACCAAATCCGCCGCCTTCAACTATAACTGCGATCGCAACTTCCGGTTTGTCAGCGGGAGCAAAACCCACATACATAGAATTGTCAGGATGACCGGGCATTTCCACAGTCCCAGTCTTACCAGCACTGAAAGGAATAGTACCGTCATTCATGGCGCGGCCTGTACCTTTTTTCACCACGTCAATCAATCCTTGTTTAATGACGTTTAAAGTTGTCGGTTTAATACCAGTTTGAATTTTTTTAGTAACAGGCGTATTGGTTTGAGAAGCCAACAAATGCGGCTGCACTCGCCAACCGCCATTGGCAATAGTTGACACCATCACTGCCAATTCTAATGGAGTACAAAGTACCAAACCTTGACCGATCGCCATTGTTACGGTATCGCCAACGTACCAATCTTCCCCATACATTTTCTGTTTCTCTGCTGGTATCGGAACTTGACCGTGATTGGCGCCGTCTATCCCCAAAAGGTCTAAATTAATAGTACCGCCAATGCCCATTTTTTTAGCCCATTTCGCCATTTCTTCCGGCCCTGCAGTCATACCTACTTGATAGAAAAACGTATTGCTGCTGTAGGCTAAAGCATCGCGGAAACCGATAACGCCGTAACCTGCGCCGTGTTCGTTAAAGGTAATTCCGCCGATGTTAATTGAAGCAGAACTTACCAAAGTCGAGTCAGGAGAAAACTTGCCAGACTCCATCCCGGCTACAGAAGTTACAATCTTAAAAGTGCTGCCGACTGGATAGCCTTGAACTGCCCGATTTAAAAATGGTTTGTCTGGCCCTTGCAGCCGCTCCCATTCTTTTTGAGTCACCTTCCGGGTGAAAATATTGGGGTCAAATGTCGGCCAACTAGCCATTGTTAAAAGAGCTCCGGTTTTCACGTCGATCGCCACAACGGCACCCAGGCGATCGCCCAAAGCTTTTTCCGCAGTTTTCTGCATATCTAAATCTAAAGTGAGCTGCACCGATTTGCCGGGAATAGGCTCTTTTACACCTAAATCTTGGATTTCCTCGCCCTTAGCATTTACCTCAATTAAACGGTTTCCCCAAACGCCCTCTAAAGTTGAATTGGCTAATTTTTCAACTCCCATTTGACCGACGATCATCCCCATCGGATATGCAGGATTAGCTTTTAATTCCTCTAAAGTAGCTTCGCCGACGTATCCCAAAAGGTGAGCTGCTAATTGCTGGTTGGGATTGTCTCGGCTCGATTCTACGCGAATTTCAACTCCCCGCAAAGTATTACTTTGTTCTCCCAAAGCGACGAAAGTACCGACATCGATATCCTTACTAATTCGCACTGGTAGGGCTGATTTGTAGCCTGTTACATCGATTTTTTTGATAATTTCGGCCGCGGGAAGTTTGACGATCGGGCCCAGTGTAGCGGCGATCTCTTGCCACTCCTTGGCCGATCGCTCTTTTGGCCACACATAGACCGATCGAGATACGCGGTTGGCCGCAAAAATTTTGCCGCTGCGGTCTAAAATTTGACCGCGATTCGCCGCGACTGAAACAGGGCGAATGCGGTTATTTTCCGCCCGCTGTCGGTTGTAGGCTCCCTGTATCAGTTGCAGTTCGGCTAGACGAAATATCGGCAGCGTCACCAAGGTAGTGACTAGCAGCATGAAAATCATAGCTTGGAACGATCGGCTGCGTTGCCGTGCAGGATTGTCCAAGCCATTTTTGTCGAATCGGATTTTAGAGTTAAAAGAAAAATCGCCAGCCATATTACTGAATCTGCTCTTTTTATTTAAAAAACAGGTAGATACAGTTCTCATCCGGATGATTTGGCTGAGGATACAGGGATTATAACTTCTAACTCTTTAGTAACAGACAAAAATTCTGCCTATTGGCAGACCAATCAGCGGGATTTTTTGATTAAGGTAGAGCTTAAATATCAGGTTTTTTTGACAATTTAACTATTAAGGAGGTACGGGCGCTGTGGAACCGATCGATTTTTTGATTGCTTGGCTGGTGACGGGCAGCAGCTTGCTGCTAATTTCTCAACTGCCGATCGGCGTAGAAATTGACAGCACACCGAAAGCAGTAATTTCCGCTGCGGTTTTGGGAATTTTGAATGTTTTAATTTTGCCAATTCTAAAAGCAGTTTTTTTAGTGCCGAACCTGCTGACGCTGGGATTGCTTTCCGGTGCGTTTGCTTTTGTAATGAACGTGATTATTTTTGCCTCGGCTGCGAAGTTAGTTGAAGGATTTAGCTTGCGGATGGGTATTTGGAGCGCGGTACTGGGGGCGATCGCCTTGGCTGTAGTTAGCAGCTTTATCAACGGCGCGCTGATTTAGCAACTTCCCCCGATCGAGGGCGATTTTAATCGCCCGATATTTCCCACCCTTACCTTGCGTCTTTCGTTTGCCTAAAAGCGATTTCAATCGCCGAATATTTATTCTCCCTTCTTCCTTCTATCCGTTACATCCGTTACATCCGTTGCCGAACTTCCTTCTATCCGTTACATCCGTTAAACAATCCGTTGCCGAACTTCCTTCTTACTTCCCGATCACCGATTTATAGGCTGCCACCTTAATATCAATCCCAGTAATATCTGCGCCGACAACCACAGCCGCCGCTCCTAAATCTAATGCTTTTTTAGCCATTTCCGGCCCAGCGATCCCGCCTTCGCAGATAACCGGAACCTTAAGCTTTTCTACCATTTCCGCAAGCAAATCAAATCCGGGCGGCGAGAAATTTTCCGTCTGGGGAGTGTAGCCAAAAAGAGTAGTTGCTACAGTATCTGCGCCAGCTTCGGTTGCCGCGATCGCAGCTTCTATTGTATCTACATCCGCCATCACTAATTTGCCCAATTCGCTGTGAATTAGCGCGATTAATGTCTTTAAGTCTTCGCCGCCAGCAGGACGGTTTCTCAGAGTAGCGTCAACGGCGATAATATCGGCTCCAGAAGCGGCGATCGCCCGCGCGTCTTCAAACCGAGGAGTAATGTAAATCTCGCAACCCGGCAATTGCTGCTTCCAAATCCCAATTATGGGAGCGGATACCTGTTTTCGCACCGCCGCAATATGAGCCGGAGTGTCAATCCGCACGCCCGCCGCTCCTCGATTGATAGCGGTTCGAGCCATTGCCGCAATTACGATCGGATCGTGCAGCGGCGAATCAATAGGTGCTTGACAAGAAACAATTAATCCTGTAGGAATTTGACAATTAATCATGGCGAATTGGGGATTGGGAATTGGGGATGGGGCATGGGGCATTGGGGATGGGGCATGGGGCATGGGGCATGGGGCTTTTTTTGTAATTTATTCCCTGTGCCCGATTGAACTCAAATAAGCGTTCAGTTTTGGTAGTAGTTTATCGACAATTGGTTTAAATTTGCTTACTTCTTCGCTTGTGATAAGTTGTCTAGCATAGGCTAATCTTAACCAGTTTACTGTTTCGTACAAAGAGCCTCTCGCAATTTTTACAAAACGCCGATTATCTTAGTCATTATAACGACCTCTTCCTTCAGCAATATTAGCACAGACACTATCAGCAGACCGAACGATCTGTTTGCCCATCGTATCTTTTGTGAAGTAATCCCATTTTTTAACAATCTCCCAAATCTGATTCGCCAAACTTTCCGCCAACTTATAAACCTCTAATTCCTCAAAATCAGGTCTTCCCATAATTACCTCAAAAATTCAATTATATTAAATGCCCGATGCCCGATGCCCCATGCCCGATGCCCCATGCCCAATGCCCCATCCCCAATGCCCCATGCCCAATGCCCCATGCCCAATGCCCCATGCCCAATTACCCATTGCCCATCACTAATTCGGCCATTAAAGAAAGAATTTTGTCAAGCAATTGCTCGGGATGAATTGGTTTAGCCAAACAATCGTTAGCTCCCGCCGTCACGAAAGATATCCGATCTGCGGGAATTTCATGAGCGCTTAAAGCCAGAATTTTGAGATTTTCAGTAGCGGGTTTTTGGCGCAGTTGGTAAATTATTTCGCAGCCATTCATACCGGGCAAACGCATATCGACAATCACAGCATTCGGCTGCAAAAGTTCAATTTGTTCCACCGCCGCCGAACCTTCAATCATCCACACAACTTGCAGTCCTGCGGCTGTCAGGATATCGCAAATCAGCATGGCAGTTTCTTCATCTTCTTCGACGAGCACGAGGCTGCCCCGCAATGAGGAAGAATGCAGCGGTAAAGATGAATTCGATTTTTCATATTTGAATTTTGTGGATTCATCTTTGCTTAGAGTTTGGATGGGTATAAAAACGGTAAAAGTAGAGCCGACATCAACTGTAGAGTTGACTTCGATCGCGCCGCCGTGAAGCTCTACTAACTGTTTAGTTAAAGCCAATCCCAGACCGGTGCCGCCGTATTCGCGGCGGTAGGGGGAATCCAACTGCTGGAATTTTTGAAACAAAAGCGATCGCTGATCTTCGGGAATTCCAATGCCGGTATCTTTGATTTGAAAAACAGCGGTGCTACCTGCAGGTGCAATACCGGGCTGTCGCACTGCCTGCGTTCGATTTTTATCTTCTGTCACCCAAACTCGCAGGATAACTCGCCCGCCTTCGGGAGTAAATTTAATCGCATTTCCTAAAAGATTGAATAGAATTTGTCTCAAGCGGCGCGGATCGGCGGTGAAGCGATCGCACTCTTGCTTGATCCGCTGTTCTTGCACCAGTTCCACGCCTTTAGCCGCAGCTTTTTCTTTGAGGGCGTGCAGGCTCTGAGAAGCTAATTTAGAAATTGAAAATTCACTAATTTTTAATACTGCTTTTCCCGCTTCTACTTGCGATAAATCTAAAATATCGTTAATTAATTCTAATAAGTGGTCGCCGCTGTCTCGGATAGTTTGCAGGTACTGTCGCTGCTTTTGCACCGGCACTTGTTTGCTGCCAACTTTGCCGTAAGACCACCGCAGTAGCGTGTCGGAAATGCCGATAACGCACGTGAGGGGAGTCCGCAATTCGTGGCTCATAGCTGCCAAAAATTCGCTCTTGGCTAGGCTGGCAGACTGGGCGGCGACCAGTGCATCGCGCAGTTCTCGCGTGCGCTCTATTACGCGCTGTTCGGAGGTGTGCTTTTGCTGCTGGACTTCTGCATAAAGTTCGGCTTGGTAAATGGCGATCGCCAAATGTTCTGCTATTTGCCGCAAAAATGTTTTTTTGCTTTCTTCCCACTCCCGAACAGTACACTGGTGGGCAATTAGTAGCCCCCACAATTCGTCTTGAACTACGATCGGCACTAGCAACTTCGCCCGCACCTTCGCCCGCCGCATCAACTCTAAAAAACAAGGCTGCGAAGAGTAAGTTGTTTCCACATCCGCGACGCACAAAGCCAAACCTTTGCGATATTTCTCTCGGTCAATGACTCCATTGGTAAAACACTGCGCGTCTTCACTAAAATTCAATACAGACGAGATAGCATCGTTGGCTAAAGCTTCGTAGGTAACGCGACCTAAATACAAGTAAGACTCGGAATTTTCTGGGATTTCGCCCGACCCAGAAACCGCCGCAGGTATTGCTTTACCTAACTCGCCATTGTGCGCTGCCGGCACTTTTTCAAATTGATAAATTAACAGGCGATCTACTTCCAAAAACTCTCGCACTCGCTCGACTGCTTTTGACAAAATTACAGGCAATTCCAAAGTTTGGCGGATTTGAGTTGTCACCTGATTCAAAAGCCGTTCTTGTTCTAGCTGCTGCTGCAAAGCATCTTCTACTGGCTGACAAAATGAAATGCAGGGACTGGCAATTTTTAATTGATTGACGGCTTCGGCAATCTGGATCTGTAGCGTTTCTGGAGCTATAACTTTGGGCGCTGATTTTCCCTTGATTTCTGTTTGGGTGTGTAGGGGCTGGCGACTTTTTGGGCTGGCATTTGCAGCGAGAATATCCAGCAAATTTAGAGTGAATTCGCTTTGAAGAAATGCCGAGTTTGGCTGTAGATTTTTAATTGCTTGTTTGAGGGCGCGAATGTCAATTTGCCGCGAAGGTGCGGGCGTTATTTCTGCGAGTTTGTCTGCCAGGGGAGAGAGGAAATTGGCGATCGCCCCGGGATCGAAAGTCAACTGCACATTCAATTGCGAATTGAGATTTGTTTCGCTGTGCTGGTGTCCGTTTATTGCGGACTCATCTAATAGCTTGCCGCGCAGCAGCGCGCTAAACCGATCTGATACCACTGCTGCAAACCTTTGCGACGAGTTTTCCAGATGTGGAGAATCAGCGATCGCATCGTCGGCCAGCCAAATCGCCCCGGGGAGTTCAGCCATTTGCTGTAACAACTGGTAAGCAGCCTCAAAGGTTGCTAGCGGCAAAGTCCGATTTAAGGTTTTTGGTTTCAATCTAGATATTTTCCCGGTTGTTTTAAAGAACAAAATATGAATGCCCCTGTTTTGGGGACGGAACCCGGGGCGCAGCAGGCTTGCAGGCTCCAACAGACTTGAGATGAAAGTAGTCAGAAGGCAGGCTGTCGTCAGGCCCTGGAGCCAGAGAGCTTATTTCTCCCTATAATTGTTATTACTTTAAACAATCTTATTCCAGTATAATATTAATATATAATTTGTTAACTTCTACTTAACACTATCCGGGTAAATGAGCAATCCAACTCAACTCACCCCCGATTTCACGATCGGACATCTGCCGTGTCACCACTTCCAAGTGAGTGCTGCAACTCCAGGACAGGTAGTGGCTGAAAGATTCGAGCAAGAACCCGACCTGCCGGGAGTGATTATTACTCACGAATCACAGGTATTGGGGATGATTTCTCGCGTCAAATTTCGAGAGCAAATGAGTCTTCCCGATCGCGTAGAACTTTACGGGGCATACCCGATTCGCTCCTTGTTAGATTTTATTAGAATTCCGCCTTTGCTGCTTTCGGAAAAATGGAAAGTTGACGATGCCGTGCAAGCGTGTCTGAACAGGCACAAAGACTTGATTTACGAGCCGATTATTGTGGTAATGGAAAACCGGAGCCACCGTCTTTTGGACGTTCATACTCTGGTGATCGCCCAGTCTAAAATGTTAGCGAAATCTAACAAAGTTATTCAAAAATACCGAGTAGAAAGACAGAAATATCTGGCGCTAATTCAACAAGAACAAGCGAAAGTATACAAATGTAATGAGCTTTTAAAATCCCAAAAACTTCAAGCAGAAAAAACGCATAATCCTCCCAGTTCCCACCAAGTGGCACTGGTAAAACAAGCTGAAGAAATTGCTCTAATGAATCAGCGATTTGTGAGGATTGCAAAGCTGATTTCCTCGGAAGGTCGCCAAGCATTTCAAGCTACTTTTCAAGGTGCTAATTCTATTTGCAACAATACAGATAAAATTTTGGGCGTTGGCAAAGCAATAGCTAATGATTTAGAAACGGTTAACCGCACTTCCCGAACCATCCGGGAGGCGATCGAACAAGTCAGGCATTTAGCAGTACAGGTGGCTGTAGTTACCAATCAAATGGGAAGTCAGCCCAGCGGCCTGAGCCAAGTTAGTCTGGAAATTGGCAGACTGGCAAGTAAAACTTTTGAATTGGGAACTCAAATGGAGCAAATTGCCAGCCGGTTTAAACTTCGCGTTCACGAACTCACGGAGGCGGCAAGAGCGGGTGCTAATGTGGCTAAATCCGTGACCATCAAGATCGATCGCGCGGAAATGGCAATGTTAGAGTTGGAGGAATTAATAGCGGAAAAAGATTTTAATTCACTTCCAGCTATCAAAGGACTTTTGGGAGTAAGAAAAAGTGTTGCCGCTGATTCTTTAGTTAAAGAGATAAAACAGGCAGAAGTCGCGGTTTCCGAGCTGGAAGACTTAGTTAAAAATCAAGATTCATCGCAATATCTGATTCAAAAAATTCAGCAGGCGCTGAAGTCCAAAAAGCCATAAAATCCCAGCAAAAATCTGATGAAACATTTCGACGACAGGTAAAAAAATATTAATAAGAATTTACACTTCTTCCTTGTTAAGAAAACTATTTGTTAGACTGAGGGTGGGGAAATTTTAAATAAGAGTTGGGAAAGGCTATTTAAATCTCCCAAAGATCCGCTAAAAAATCCCAAAAATAGCTGAACTAACAGCTTACACTTATGAAAATTCTGCTAGTAGAAGATGACACAATTACAGTCAATTTGCTGACCCAAGCGCTGAATTCTCACAATTACAATGTGAATGCGGCAGCAGACGGTGAAACAGCCTTGCAGTTGGTGCAGGCATACGATTACGACCTGATTATTTTGGATGTGCTGATTCCTAAACTCGACGGCATTAGTTTGTGTCGGAAATTGCGATCGTCCGGCTGCCAAATGCCGATTTTACTGCTAACAGCCCTAGATAGCAGCAACGATCGAGTCCAAGGTTTAGAGGCGGGTGCAGACGATTATGTGGTCAAACCCTTTAATCTCGAAGAATTAATCGCTCGGATTCGGGCTTTGCTGCGCCGGGGCAAGGCAACTTTGTCGAGTACAAATTTGACCTGGGAAAAACTGCAAGTCAACCCGGACACTACGGAAGTAACTTATGCCGAAAAAGTGCTGCACTTGACTCCCAAAGAGTACAATTTGCTGGAACTTTTCCTGAGAAATCCCCGGCGCATTTTCAGCCGCAGCGCCATCCTCGATCGCATTTGGTCGGCCGGCGAATTTCCTCAAGAAGAAGCCGTTACCGCTCACATCAAGGGGCTGCGGCACAAGCTGAAAGCAGCCGGGATGACTGTAGATTTAGTGGAAACCGTGTACGGATTGGGCTATCGGCTCAAAAGTCTGCCGGAGGATATTGAGAGCCAAAAAGTTGCGCGGGAAACGGCAGAAACTGCTAAAAGTCAAGAGACTTTATCTGCTGAATCTAGCGGGTCGAGCCAGGAATTAAACAATGACGACCGCCGCCTCAAAGTCCTGACTGTGGTTGCCCAAATGCGGGGAAATTTAAAAGCCAATTTTCTAGAAAAGGTGGCGATATTCGATCGCGCGATCGCTCAACTGAAAAGCGGAACCTTGGAGGGCGAACTGCGGCGGGAAGCCCAGGATCAAGCTCACAAATTAGTTGGTTCTTTGGGAACTTTAGGGCTGCCGAAAGGTTCGGAAGTTGCGCGAAAGATCGAACATTTGTTCAAGGCTGAAAACATCTTGACACCGGGGAATGCTCAGCAGATTGAGGGATTTCTGCATAAGCTCAAACAGATATTCGATCGCCCGTCGCCCGAACCAGAAGGCGAGCTAATCGATCGGGTTTCCCAGAAGCGCCGAATGCTGATTGTTGATGATAATACTTTTCAGAGCGATCGACTGAAAATAGCAGCATCCGGTTCAGGCTTTCAGATAGAAGTCGCCAACTCTCCGCAAGCGGCAAGAAGTGCGATTTCTCAACAGCCTCCCGATGCGATTTTGCTGGATTTGACATTTTCCAGAACTCAGGAAAACGGACTTTCTCTCCTAGCCGAACTCCGCAGTGAAAAACCCGAAATTCCGGTGATGGTTTTTAGCGGACACAATCAATTGAGCGATCGAATAGAAGTTGCTCGTTTGGGAGCTTCCGGCTTTTTACACAAATCTATCCCCCCAGCAGATATACTCAAAGCAGTCGCCCAAGTCCTCGACCAGACTGGCCCTGCTGAAGCTAAAGTTATGGTGGTAGACGATGACGTGCATCTATTGGCTGCACTGCAAGTGATTCTACAACCTTGGGGATTTCAAGTAACAACATTGCACGATCCCGAAAAGTTCTGGGAGGTACTCGAAACGACTTGTCCTGATTTGCTAATTTTAGATGTCGAGATGCCCGGTTACAGCGGTATCGAGCTGTGTTTGGCAGTGCGGAACGATTTGCGCTGGAGCCGGCTCCCCGTACTATTTTTGACGGCTCATTCTGAGTCGGAAATAGTGCGCCAAATGTTTGTCGCAGGTGCTGACGACTACGTGAATAAGCCGATCGTGAAACCGGAATTAATTGCTCGCATCCTAAATCGTTTGGAGCGAACTCAACTCAGAAACAGACTGGCTCAGGCACAGCGCTAATCCCATTTTAGATTTGAGATTTTAGATTAAAGAATTGGGAATGACTGATAATAGTTATGGTTTCGAGCACGGGCATACAGTTGCATTCTTTTTTTTAACTGGTATAACTAGGAAGAAATATGTAGTGCGCGTCCGAAACGACTCAGAAAACCTTAGCCAAGACTTGGGATTGTTTGGTTGTGCGACTCGGACGCGGTGGCGTTGATTGATGTTTGCCCGATCGCCAAGAACACAGGCTAATTTAGAGAAGTATTAATCACATAAAAGCAATGATATTGCCCTCAGACACAGACACTCTCAATGACAGCGGCTGCGAACTAATTTACACCCCGGCTTCGATTCAACCTCATGGCATCCTTTTGGTGCTGGAATCTCCTGTGTTGAAAATTTTGCAAGTTAGCAACAATATTTTTGAGGTGCTCGGCATTTACCCCGAAGAACTTTTGGGCAAATTTTTACATGAATTTGTCGAGACTGAGGAAATTGAGGCTATAAAAAAAGGTTTATTTGAAAACTGCCATCAATCTAACGGTGTCAGATTATCATTCAAAAGTCAAAACCGCAAGTCTTTTTTTCAGGGGACGCTGCATCAATCTAGTTCAGGATTAATTGTTGAACTAGAGTCGGTTGTTTCCTCAAAACCTAGCGATTGTTTCAATTTTTATCATTTAGTCCAAGAGCCGATCGACAAAATCCACAAAACACCAAACCTGCAAGTGCTGTGTCAGACAGCAGTTGAAGAGGTGCGGAGGATGATCGGTTTCGATCGGGCGATCGTCTATAAATTTGATGCCACCGGTGCGGGGGAAGTTGTCGCAGAAGACAAAGTAGAAAGTTTGGCTCCTTTATTGGGACTGCACTATCCGGCTGGCGATATTCCCCGCCAGGCCAGAAACCTGTTCAGCATGAATTTAATTCGGTTTATTCCCGATATTAACTGTCAGCCTGTAGAACTAATTCCTCACTGCAATCCGCTGACCGATCGCCCCCTGGATCTGGGCTTCTCTTTGTTGAGAACAGTTTCGCCTTGCCACGTTCAATATCTCAAAAATATGAACGTTGCCGCTAGCATGACCCTGACATTAATCAAAGATCAAAAAGTTTGGGGATTGATCGCCTGTCACCACCAAACACCAAAGTATGTCAACTACGAAACAAGAAAGGCTTGCGAACTGCTAGCAAAGTTTGTGAATCAAGAACTCAGCTACAAACAAGATAGCGAAAATTGGAAATATGCAATTTATTTAAAAGAAATTGGCCATAAATTTGCCACCAAAATTTCTCAATCACACAGCTTTGTCGAAGGTTTACTTAAATCCCAAGATGAATTGCTGGCATTAGTGGGTGCTACCGGTGGAGTTGTATGTGCCAATGAAAATTTAACAACCATCGGCAAAACGCCGGAATTGGGAGAAATCAAAAAGTTAATTGCTTGGATAAAAACTCAAATAAATAATGATATTTTTCATACAGATTCTCTCTCTAAACTCTATCCACCATCCGATAATTATAAAGAAATTGCTAGCGGTTTGCTCGTGCTTGCCATGTCCGAGATGCAAAATTATTACATTTTGTGGTTCCGTTCCGAAGCAATTCAAACTGTCAACTGGGCCGGTCAACCCGACGGGCAAATAGAATTTAAACCGGATGGCAGCCGAGCGATTTCTCCTCGCAATTCTTTTGAGTTGTGGCAAGAAACTGTGAGGTTAAAATCTTTGCCTTGGCAGCGGTGCGAAATCGAAATAGCCCGAGAACTTCGAGTGGCGATTACTAGCATGGAGTTGCGGAAAACCAATCAGCAGCTCAGCTTAGCTTTGTCGGCTACCAAAATCGGATTTTGGGACTGGGACTTGCAGAAAAATCGCATTGTTTGGTCGAGGGAACACGAAGAGTTGTATGGGTTGGCCCCGGGAACTTTTGGCGGAACTTATCAAAGTTTTGCAGCTTGCGTTCACCCAGAAGATTTAAAAAGTATTCAGAATGCTATAAATCAGGCGATCGCCCAGCGAGGAGATTTCTGTAACGAAAACCGCGTGGTTTGGCCGGACGGCAGCATTCACTGGATTGAGGGGAAAGGTAAGTTTTTTTACAGCGAAGCAGGCGATGCAGTGCGGATGGTGGGGACAGTTAGAGAAATTACCGATCGCAAAGCTAGAGAATTACAGTTGCGCCTGTTGGAATCAGCAGTCACCACCACTAACGACGCCGTATTAATTACGGAAGCTGAACCGATTCACGAACCGGGCCCGCGAATTCTTTATGTCAACCCAGCTTTCACGCGGATGACTGGCTATACGCTAGAAGAAGTTTTGGGCAAAACCCCGCGCATTTTACAAGGAGACAAAACAGACCGCGCCAGTCTCGATCGAATTCGGACAGCTTTGGAAACCTGGCAGCCGATGCGGGTTGACTTGATCAATTACCGCAAAGACGGGACGGAATTTTGGATAGAAATGAGCATTGTGCCGATCGCTGACGAAACAGGTTGGTTTACCCATTGGGTATCAGTACACCGCGATATTAGCGATCGCAAACTTGCTGAAGCCGCCCTCCAACAGCTCAACGAACGGTTAGAAATCCGAGTTTTGCAGCGAACCCGAGAACTAGAAATCTCTCAAGCAGAACTCCGAAAAAGCGAAGCTTTATTTCGCTCTCTGAGCGAGAGTTCCCCCGTCGGCATTTTCAAAATCGATGCTGAGGGGAAATGTACCTATACAAACCCCCGCTGTCAAGCAATTGGCGGCTTCACACCTGCTGCCGCTTTAGGAAACCGCTGGATGCGGTTTGTTCACCGCCAAGATATCAAACTAATTCTATCTAAGTGGTCGGAATCGCAATCGCTAGATGGGGAATTTTTCTGCGAATTCCGCCACATCCAGCAAGACGGAACAATCCGGTTTTGTCGGCTTAAAACAGCTCCGATTTTTTCCGACAGAGGTCAACTAATCGGTCACGTCGGCACAGTCACAGATATCACAGAAAGTCGGGCAATTGAAAAAATGAAAAATGAGTTTATTTCTATTGTCAGTCACGAACTGCGAACGCCCCTTGCCTCAATTCGCGGTTCTTTAGGTTTGCTGGCGGCTGGGGTACTGAAAAATAGACCGGAAACTGCCAAACAGATGTTAGAAATCGCCTCTAGCGATACCGAACGGTTAGTGCGTTTAGTCAACGATATTCTAGACTTAGAGCGGCTCGATTCTAGCCAAGTTACTCTCGTCAAGCAGTGGTGCGATGCACAGGTTTTGATGCACAATTCTGCGGAAGGTTTGCTGTCTCTGGCTGCTGAGAATAACATTAATTTTTCGATTTTGCCCGAAACGGCAAAAATTTGGGCTGACCCCGACAGGATTGTTCAACTGCTGGTAAATTTGTTGAGCAATGCGATTAAATTCTCGGCTCCGGGGAGTACAGTAACTGTCAGGGTTGAAGATTTGGGCTATCGGGTTTTATTTGAAGTCAAAGATCGAGGGCGGGGGATTCCTGCTGATAAACTAGAAACTATCTTTGGACGGTTTCAACAGGTCGATGCTTCTGACTCCCGCCAAAAAGGAGGTACGGGTTTGGGTTTGGCTATCTGTCGCAGCATCGTACAGCAGCACGGCGGCAGAATTTGGGCCGAAAGTGTTGTCTCAGAAGGCAGCAGTTTCTATTTCACAGTGCCTGCACCGTCGGAAGGCGAAGGGGGAAAAAGTTTGGAGTTTTGAGATTGCTTTGCTTATTTTGCAGGATATATTTGCACTCATTGGATGCTCCCGTTTAAGGGAGTGTATCCAATGAGTGCCTAGGTTTTCTTTCGGTTTACCATGATTAATTTAAAATTTGAGTTTTAATTATGTCAGCAAAGCGCATTCTGGTAATCGATGATGAAAAAAACCTTTGCAGCGTGATTCAGGCCTGTCTGGAACATTTAGGCGGCTGGACGGTACTGAGCGCGCTCAGCAGCAGCAAAGGATTGCTTTTAGCTGAAAGTCAACTCCCTGACGCTATTCTGCTAGATGTGATGATGCCCGATATGGACGGAGTTGCTCTGTTTGGTTTGCTGCAAAACAATGCGGCTACTCGGGGGATTCCGGTGATTTTCCTGACTGCTAAGGTGCAGGCGATGGATTTGAGCGAATTTGGTGATTTGGGGGTAGCGGGGGTGATTGCCAAGCCTTTCGATCCTTTGAGTTTGGCACAGCAAGTTGCGGAAATTCTGGGTTGGGAACCGTTGTCTTAAACTGGGGGAAAACGCGATCGCCCGTAGATAAAACTCGGCGGTTGAAACCGCTCCTTGTCACACAAAGTCGGCGCAACGCCAGACTGAAGAATTAACGGGGCATTAAAGCCGGATGACGATCGGAAACCCGCTTTCTGGTTCCGTGTCTCTTGCAAAAATCACGCAATTATGTTAGTAAACCGGGTTTCTGCGTCCAGGAAAGTCCTAGTTTTTCCTGCTGTTTTCAGAATTTCCTCATTTTTGTGATTTAGCTTTGAGATGGATCGGTGATTGGTTAATTTAAACTCTGATTCCCTAGAAGTTCAAGAGACGATCTCAGGGAGTCGGGGTTTTTTGTTACCCGCAATGTCGATCGGCTACCACCGTATTTATACGCAGTATAAATGCTGCATAAATTACGGAGACTTGCCTCCAGAAACCAAGCTTTTTAACCTGAGATCGGAGATGCAGCGAAGTTTTTTGGTAAACAACCCGGTTTCTGCTAATCCAGCAGTTACCCGCGCTTGCCTCAGAAACCGGGTTGTTTAACCTAGACTCGGGAATGCAGCGAAGTTTTTTAGTAAAAACCCCTGTTTCGGCAAAAATATATTTATCAAAAAAAAAGATATTCTTCATAATTTCCTCATATTTTTTAAATAAGCTTTAGTCCAAGCTCTTGATTTGAAGGTCGATCGCACTCTCAGCAGCATCCCGCTGCCAAAGAACCAACCTGTTGTCAGGGGAGTTCGGGTCAGTGACTGTACTTTCTATTAAGTGGTGCGACAGCACAACCAACCTGAATAAGTCAGCAGTTACGCACTGCATACCAAACAAACCGGGTTTTTTAACGGGGAAAAACCGGGTTTCTGCGCCAGTCTTCTAAGTGTTGGTAGGAGCAATCAATGAGCAAAAAATCAATCACTGAGGATGTGATTCGCGCTCTCGAATAACACCCCAAAAATCAGTCGCTCATTTTGTCAATAGCAAAACTCGCAATTGTCGCTAACAGGCAAAACCAAGTCTGAGTAAGTTTTTGAAAGAGTGTGGAGATTTTTCAAATGTTATATCAGTTATCTTCTAAAGGTAACAACCAGATTCTGTGCTATTACGCAAATGTTACCAACCTAACTCAGGTGGTTCGGATTGAGAACATTCCTAACTGGTACTTTGAAAGAGTGATGTTTCCGGGACAGCGACTGATGTTTGAAGCTGCGGCTGAAGCAGTCTTAGAAATTCACACTGGTGCGGTAGCAAGTGCTATTTTATCGGACAAGATTCCCTGCTACGTGCTGCGGGTTATAGAAGAGGTAAGTTCCGAGTTCGAGCTGGTTATTCCTGAAGAACGATTTGCGGTATTAGCCTGCTAAGATTCAGGAGAAATCAGACGAGATCGATATCGGCAACAAAAATATTAGTTAACGAGTGTTTAGGGACGGGGAAAATGCAGAAAAATCTTGTCAATATTACCTTAGCCGTAGTCACAGAGGAAGTAGAAATTATCTTGGAGTCTTATCCGACGCATCCCTACCAACAAGCTTTTTCGCCCTCGGGCTTGCGGCAGGATTTAATTGCTTACGTGCTGAGCCGAGTTCCTAATAGATATACTGCGATCGACTCCGGCGAGTCTGTGTCAAACCAAACAGTCCAGGTTCGCTGTTCTTCAGAGCAGTTGCTGCACATAGAAAATTTGATTCATGCTGGCATTCGCGACGTGCTGCACAGCTATCAGAAGATAGATTACCGCCTTGCTGAACAAGTTAAATCCGGTTCGAGAGTAGCTACTGGGTTTTGATAGTTTGTCGTAATTGAGGGAGATGCCGATAGGATCATCTCACTTTTGTAAAAAGCGTTTTTTAGGAGTGTTCGCTGTGAACTCGCAGCAAAGCCGATACATCTCGCTTTGCGAGCTCACAGCGAACACTCCTGTGAAAGATCGTTCAAGACTTTTCGCAATCGCAGCAGCCGTCGCACGGGCCATTGGGATTGACAGCACAGCGCAGAATTTCCGATCGAGCATTAAAGCGGCAGCTAGCATCTCCGATAACCCAGATGCCGCTTACAAAAGTTCTTTCCGTCGGCGGTGCGGCAGACTGCACGTAGAGGGCAATTTTTTGCAGTCGGTAGCGGCCGAATTTGAGTTGATAGCGGTGGTGGCGTTCCAAAACAGCGTAGGTTTCTCCCTCTAAATCTAGATAGTTCCCCGGTTGCGGCGTCCAATCCAGCCGAATGCTACCTAAAGATTGGCGGGGGTGAGAGAGAATCACCTCTACAGGTAAAGTATTTTGTTCCATCTGGCGGTGCGTTCGCGACTACACGCTGATGGTATCGCACTCTCCGTTTCGATCGAGACGCGGTGGAGATTCTGCACAGATTTTAACTGTTTGCGCGACTTGGGAGGCGATCGGGCTTTCATCTCAAATCCGGTAGCATCGGAATTAATATTACCCACAGCTTTCGAGACGGCAGTGCCGTCTCCCTACCCCGTAATTGTAGGGAGACGGCACTGCCGTCTCCTCTATAGCAATCCTCGCATCAGTCGCAAAATCGAGCGAGACCAGAATCCTTGCAGTGCGAGCCAGAAAGCTCGCGTAT
>NZ_JAUBRJ010000145.1:0-4518 GCF_036701805.1 Microcoleus sp. N3A4 | reverse complement strand
TAAGTGAGGTAAGCACCTACCTAACAACTCCGATTACCAATTAATACTCATACCTCATCTACCTGAGAAAGGCTATATATGTTGTCAAATACGAATTCAGAGTACGAATTATTACTGCAACGGGCGATCGCGATCGCAGCCAAAGCTCATGAGGGGCAGGTTGATAAGGCAGGCAATCCCTATCTCGATCATCCGCTATTTGTGATGGAAAATGTAAATTCTCTAGAGCAGAAAATCGTAGCGGTTCTCCACGATGCAGTCGAAGATTCTGAACTTACACTCGAGCAACTTAGAAGCGAAGGTTTTCCTGAAGTTCTAGTCTCGGCGATCGCGGCGATTACCAAAATAGAAGGAGAAGCTTATGCAGCTTATTTAGAGCGTGTAATTGCCAACCCGATCGCACTGCGAGTCAAAATCGCTGATGTTACTCATAACCTCGATATTCGTCGCATCGCCAATCCGACAGAAACCGATTTTCAACGCATGGCAAAATACCAAAAAGTCCTCAGTCAGTTGCGTGCCGCCTTAAAGTAATTGTTATTAAATTTGATACCATCGCCCTCAACAATTAAACCGCAGATATCAGCTTTCATTGTGGCACAGGCATCTTGCCTGTGCGATATCTAGGCATCTTGCCTGTGCGATATCTGCGGTTAAAAAAATCCCCAAATCTAAGCCATCACCATCCCCCCATCAACATTAAAAACCTGCCCCGTAATATAAGCCGCCGCCGCATCCGCCGCCAAAAACTTTACCATCCCCGCAACTTCCTCAACTTCCCCGTATCTCCCCAGCGGAATGTACTTCAAAATCTCGTCAGACTTGACATCCTTAGTCATATCTGTGGTAATAAATCCAGGTGCAACCGCATTCACAGTAATTGCGCGACTCGCCAACTCCTTCGCCACAGTTTTAGTAAACCCAATTACCCCAGCTTTCGCCGCACTGTAATTAGCTTGTCCGGGATTGCCCATTTGCCCAGCAACCGAAGCAATATTAATAATTCGGCCGCTTCGCTGCTTCAGCATGATTTTGCTGACAGCTTTTGTACACAAAAATACGCCGGTTAGATTCAAATCAATTACCGCTTGCCAATCTTCCAGCTTCATCCGCAGCAGCAAAGTATCGCGAGTAATGCCGGCATTGTTCACCAAAATGTCAATCCGTCCCCATTTTTCCATGACATTACTGATGAGTGCATCCACTCGGTCAGTTTTCGAGACATCTCCTGCAAGCGCCACAGCTTCTCCTCCTGCTGCGATAATTTCTGCTACCACCTCATCAGCAGCAGCACTCGAACTGGCATAGTTGACGGCGACTTTAGCGCCTTCTGCTGCTAGGGCTAAAGCAACAGCGCGGCCGATTCCCCGCGATGCACCGGTGACGACTGCAACTTGACCCTGTAACCTCTGAAACGTCTCTGGTAATAATTCCATAATTGTGTCCTCGCAATCTACCAGAGAATTTTGCACTAAAATCGAGCCAGAACCCAAAAAATTATTTTGTCTTATGGCAGTTCAAAAACAGTTCAGCAGTTTTGAGGAGTTACTATCGGGCTCTGACTTGCCGGTGTTGGTAGATTTTTACGCTACTTGGTGCGGGCCTTGTCAGATGATGGCACCGATTTTGGAGCAAGTCAGCGGTCAGATGAAAGAGAAGCTGATGGTTGTCAAAATTGACACGGATAAGTACGAACAGTTGGCGTCGCAGCATCACATTTATGCTTTGCCGACTTTGGTGCTGTTCAAAAATGGCGCTGAGGTCGATCGAATTGAGGGAGTATTGCAAGCGGCGCAGTTGATCGATCGACTGCAACCTTACTTGTAGCACGAGCCAATTATCTCACACGTAGGGTGCGTCAGCCAATAGACATCTCCCAAAAAGATATTCAAGAACAGGCAGGATGCCTGTTCCACAACAATTATGGGAGATGTCTAATATCTGATTAATTATGAATAAAATAATCCTAGTTGACGCACCCTACTGATGAAGACTCCCAGCCACGCTATTATCAATCTCGCAATTCTCGGCAAACCGCAACTGCCGCAAGCTAATCTCATTATTGCGATCGGCGGAATTTTGCCGGATATTCCGATATTTTTATTTTACTTTTGGGCGAAGTACATTGCTCGCTTGCCCGCAGCTAAAATCTGGTCAGAAGCATATTATGAGCCTTTTGTGCAAAATATTGTGGCTCTGTTTCATTCTATCCCTCTGGCGGTTATTGGCTGGCTAATTGCTTATTACTTTGGCTGGCAAAGCGTGCAAATTCTGTTTATTAGCATGATTTTGCACTCTCTGGGAGATTTGCCTGTCCACAATGACGACGCTCACCGGCACTTTTTTCCGTTCAGCAATTACCGTTTTATCAGTCCGTTTTCGTATTGGGATCGGAAGCACTACGGGTCAATTGTTTCTCTGGTAGAAATGCTGTTAGTGCTGCTGTCAACTTACCGCGTTTTTGGTTTTGTTAACTCTTATATTGGGAAAGTATTGTTGATTTTGGTGAATTGTTTTTACATAATTGGAGCGGTGTATTTTTACGTTCGTTCTTTAGTTTCTAGTTCTTAATGATTCTGTTGGAAGTTCGATCGCGATATTAGAGAAAATTGTATTTGCGGCATTAAGGGCGATCGTACTTACGGCCCTCGAAGCTGACCCACCCTGCTAAGCTGTTGCACATTTAAACTGTGATACAAGCATTGCCCTTATTTTTGATTTTGCAACCCCATTTAATTATTAATTGCCCTTCATTTAAGAGGCGGTGCAATAAATACTCTAGCTCTTCAATTGATGTAAAAAGTCGATTGGCAATATATTCTTTTGCCGAATGCCATACTAATTCAATTAAGTTATAGTCTGGGCTGTATTCGGGGAGGAATTCTAAATGAAGATTAGGCATTTCTGTTTCAATTATTTTCAGGTACTCTTCTTTCTTATGAAAACTAGCATTGTCCAGAAGAATCACTATTTTCGCTCCTTTTTCAGCAAATTCTGAGGCTTGATTACCTGCTGATACCCATTCATTGATTAGCTCTTCATAAAAGAGTTTTAGCACTCGATAAAAATTATATGAATTGCCTTTTTTGAGAAACTCTACCACCTTTTTTTGTCCGAATTCCTGACTCCTCCTATTACATTAACTCTACCTTTTCTTCGGTCTCCTCGAACCTTTTTTCGGCTGCCTTTTTTACACCAGTTCTTTCTCCGGGTGACTCTTAAACCTTCATCCACTATCGTCCCAAAACCATAGCTGTAAACGTTCTGGCGATTTTTTTCTATTTCTAAATATTCTGCTATCTTTATTTTAAACGCTGTTCTTTTTTCGGGATTTCTCTTCGACTCTAGGCTATACTTAGCCCAGATGTAAACATACTTTTTTTTGTTTAATATCCTCCGAACTTGTCCTCCACTTAATTTTATTCCTGTGGATTGTTCTAAGTATGTTGCTAATCTCTGCGCTGTCCATCGTCCAAAATCATATCCTAATTCTTGAGGGTCTTTTTCTATAGTTTCTAATAATAGATTTATATATTTATCTGTGGCTTTTTTGTGATTTCCTTTCATCCTTTCATCTATTAGACTTTCTAGATTGTCGGGGTCTCCCTTCATACACCAATAAGATACTTTGTTGACTGAACAACCCAAAAAATCAGCGATTTTAGATTGTGCTTTGCCGTCATTGAGAAATAATAAAATCAGAATTCTTTCTCTAACATTTGCTTTTTCTTACTCTCTTAAGGCTGTTTGTAGTTTGTCTATTTGTTTGGGATTGAGATGGTTTTTTGCTGGCATTTTTGTATTGATTGACTAAACTAAATTTTTATTATACCCTATTTAAAGGCACAACAGCTTACTACTTCTTCAAATTTAAAATTCACCTTCCCTAAACTCTCCCCGCCAGTGTTCAGTAGCATTGATTGGACCCGGGATAAATTCTCCACTACTCCAAGTAGTCTGGTAAAAGAATAAGTCTCCTTGAATACCACCAGAAAGACAATTTTTAGCTCCCAGGAAGTTGCTTCCTATGAATTGAGAATAAGCTGTTCGAGGGTGCATCTCACTTGGGCGAATATGTCGCAAAAGGGTTAAAATGGAAAAGCTAGTAAAATTGCCAAAAAATATGAGGTAAAGAAAATGACACCCTCAGACCAAGAACAGCTAAAAGCCTACTTAAAAGCGGCAGCATCCATTCTTTACAGAAATACAGATCCAAGCGAGTTAGAAAGTTTTGAAAGTATAGAAAAATCGGTGCGTCAGAAAATGCTATAACAAGTGGGACCAGAACTAGGTAGCTTTTTTTTTCAGCAGTATCAGGGATTCAAACAGGAAAATCCAGAAAAATAAAATCAATAGTCGGTTCCCTCGATATTACAGACAATCAAGCGAAATATTTTGGATTGAAAGCATATAGTCAATTCAGTCCAATGATGGAAAAATGGGGTCTTCTGGGTTTGCGGTGATAAGAAAGACTAATTAGAAAAGCAAGCTAATAGTCGATCTCGAAAATTGTCGAAA
>NZ_JAUBRJ010000144.1:0-4711 GCF_036701805.1 Microcoleus sp. N3A4 | reverse complement strand
TCTATCCTTTCTCTTCGCTGTGCTTACCTCAACGGTCAACTTTCAATTTGATGTATTTGCCAAAGTGAGATGCACCCGTTCGATTTATCCGCCATCTGCGATATCGTATTGCTGAGATTTGTTAAATCATCAACCGCCCCTGCTTGTTCAAATACTTCGGGTTTAGTTTCAAAGACTGCTAGGAAACCAGAAATAAATTCTTCATCTGTCATTGTTAATTTCTCCTTTGATTATAGTGAATTTATCGTTGCAAAAATTTAGAACTAAGGTCAAAGAAACCGGGTTTCTCTGAGAAATCTCAATTGGAACAGAAAATCTCCGCAGAAACCCGGTTTCTGATACCAACGCTTATTGCCCAACTGCACAGAAAGCGGCCCAGTATACGGGAGACTCATAAGGTTGATAATCCGGTTTGTAACCGCGCCTGTATTTGTCTTGAATTTTCTGTTTGTGTTCGCGACTCAACAACTGCGACCCTTCCACCCATTGTAGCAAACCTTTAACAGTTAAACTCCGCAGCCACAACTGAGACTCCCGCAAAGCGATCGCCACAGGCGGGCGACTTTTAGACAAGAAAATCTCATAAAACTTAATCATCAAAATCGCGGTAGAGACATCATTAACAGCCCACAAAGTGCTAATCACACTCGTCGCCCCGGCATAGAAAAAACCGCTAGGCAATCCGATATACTCATCAGTATTATCTCTAATATCCGTTAACCCAGTTTCGCAGGCGGAAAGCGTCACTAAGCTGCACTTATTCAGTCGCAAATCAAAGATTTCTTCCAGCGTCAGACATTCCGCGATGTCGAAGGTTTCGCCTCGGCGGGAACGAATATAACTTTTGTTCTCGGAGTCAACGTTATCGGTGGTAATTTTGGCCCCAGCTAAGATTAAAGCTGATTTGCGGGGATCGAGAAAGTCGAAAAAGCCGTGACAGGAAAAGTGGGCGATGTCGGCATTCTGCAACCCGGCAATTTGTTGCTGCAATCCTGTTTTACTTGCCTTCTCGCGAATCAAAACTTCGGCAGGATTAAAGGATTTGGCAATTGCTTCAACTTCGATATCGGTGAAGTCTAAATCTTCTGTCGGGTTTTGAAGGGCAAACAATCTTGTCGGTGAAGACTCTTCCCCAGTCGGATTTACCCGCTGAGATAATTGTAATAGCTGACAACTGGGAGTGTATCTCACGCCGCCAGGGAAAAGATCGAGGAGACTTCCAGTTTCTTCTACATTCTGCCTGAGTCTTCGGCTGGTTAAGGCGTGAAGCGGTAACAAGTGCAAATATCGGAAGGGAACTAATATCAACCGCTGGCAGTTTTTCGGGAGGTGAGAAATTATTTTATCGATGTGCAAGATTTTAGCTAATTTTTCGAGGCGGCTTTCTAGCTGATTTCTCCAGTTATCAGGTTGATTGATGTAGTCGTCGATATACTCCTGCTGAAACTTCTCTAATGCTTGCAAGTCTTCAGATGAAGAGTGCCCGACAATTGGTTGAGGGGAGTCGCGGGTAATAATAAAAACTTTAAAGCCGTTAAAGGTGATGTACCATTCCAAAATTGCCTCATCTTCACCTAACAGACTGCGAATTTCCTGAAAACTAATCCGCTGTACATTTTGCGGCAAGCTGCGGGCATTGTGAAACAATTCTACTAAGTTTCTGGTTTTGCTGCGTTCAATGTATTCTATGGCGGCGGTTTTATTTTCCCTGTCTAGGCAAACTTTTACCATTTGCTGATAAAGTTTATTCCATTCTTCGGCTAATTTCTGCCTGTCTGCTTCGCCGCCGATAATGATTTCACTCCGTATTGATTCGAGTGTCTCAATAGCGGAATTAAAGGCATTGTAAGCTTCTGGTAGTTGGTAATTATACCAGTAGACAAGTCCGAGATTATATAAGGTTGTAACATGATCTATCGGAAATGCCTCGCGAGTTCTAACTGACAAAGCTGCTTGATAAGCGGAAATCGCCATTTTTAGATTATCCGCTTTTTCTCCTCTGATTCTGTTGCCGTAGACACCGGCCAAATTATTTTGAGTTATTGCCCAAGCTTGAGGAAATAGCTCGCAGGTGTAAACTAACAAAGTTTTCTGGTAAGCGGAAATCGCCTTTTCTAGATTGTCCGCTTTTTCGCCTCTGATTCTGTGGAGGTAGGCATTTGCCAAATTATTTTGAGTCTTTGCCCAATCTTCAGGAAATGCCTCGCTAGTCCAAACTGACAAAGCTGTTTTATAAGCAGAAATTGCAATTTCTAAATTATCCGCTTTTGCCCCTCTAATTCTGTCACCATAGGCAAGCCCTAAATTATTTTGAGTCCTTGCCCAATCTTCAGGAAATGATTCACGGGTGTGAACTTCTAAAGCTGCTTGATAAGCAGAAATTGCAATTTCTAGATTATCTGCTTTTGCCCCTCTGATTCTGTCGCCGTAGGCAACCCCCAAATTATTTTGAACCCTTGCCCATTCAAAGGGAAATGCCTCGCGGGTGTAAACTTCCAATAATATCTGAAAAGTGGCAATCGCCCTTTCTAGATTATCTGCTTTTTCGCCTCTAATTCTGTTGTGGTAGGCATTTGCCAAATTATTTTGAATATTAGCCCAATTTTCAGCATATTTTTGACTGGTAACAACTGTTAGGGCAATTTCATAACCTGCAATAGCAATTTCCAAATTACTCGCTCTTCTGCCTAAAGGATAGTCCGCGATTGCATTGCTAAAACGGAAAACATCTGCTATTATATGAATACGGCGCTCTTGGCTATCTAATTTTGGCAAATTTTCCCTCGCCCAATTTCGTAATACCACAGCTAAATTATCATTAACTAAGTTGATATTATCCCGCAGCAGGGGATAAATCACATTAGGATCGCCGTCGCTATCTGCCGTTGCCTGCAACACTTCCATTAGGAATTTGCGGTAATTGGAAGGTGATGATTTCTCTAGCGTTGTATTGCCATAACTACCCATGAGATGCCCTGCAAGAGTCATTAAAGAATTAGCATCATCCAGGCTGTTCTCTTTTCTCCGATCATTTGCCC
This sequence comes from Microcoleus sp. N3A4, assembly GCF_036701805.1. Classification (NCBI taxonomy): domain Bacteria; kingdom Bacillati; phylum Cyanobacteriota; class Cyanophyceae; order Oscillatoriales; family Microcoleaceae; genus Microcoleus; species Microcoleus sp. N3A4. Next base: position 1,673 of record NZ_JAUBRJ010000144.1, on the reverse strand, counting down.
TTTCTAGCATTACCTGCACCAACCCCGCATCAACTAACTCAGAGTTTGCCTGCAAAACTTGGTTTTCTTCCCCATTGGGGCAAGTCAGTAGCGATTGAATCAGATAGAGATAAGCTTGGCGGCGTAATTCGTCCATATCAGGTGGCGGGGGATTGGGCGGGGTAATTATTATTTAGTGATTCTATTATATAGAGAACGCGCGTAGTTTGTGAGTGCGATTTATCAGTCTTGTTTGTGAGGCTACAATCTTTCGATCCCCCCTAACCCCCTTCGTAAGCAGGGTGGATTAATTGTCAACGCAATAATGTATCATAGAAGAGGCAATCAGATATTACCATCGGGTAAGACTATCACTATAGGACAAAGAATTAATGAATTTATTAGAAGCGATTAAATTAGTTCCAGACCATCGAAAAAACCGAGGAATTAGACATCCACTCTGGCTTATGCTCACAATAATTTTGTTGGGTAGTTGCACGGGATATTGGGGGTATAAGCCCTTGGTAGAATTTACAAAAAATCATCAAAAAACCCTCATAAAATTATTGGCTCTCCCGCCTGATATTCGCTTTCCATCAGATTCAACGTTTAGAAATATAATTCAAGCATTAGATTTTGAGATTTTAGCAGTTATTTTTAATGTGTGGTGTAAACAAACATTGTCAATAGACGAAGGAGAATTGATGGCAATGGACGGAAAAGGCATTAAAAGTACCTTAACAGGTGGCAACAGCTCTTACCAAAACTTTGTCACTATGGTTTCCGTTTATAGTCATCATCATGGATGGGTAGTGAGACATCAAGTTATGGAAAACAAACAGAAAAGTGAACTCGAAGTCGTAGAGGAGCTAGTTCAAGAACTCTCCGGTAAAAAAGTAGTAATTACCCTCGATGCACTGCACTGTCAAAAAAAAACGCTTGCCTTAATTATTAAGAGTGGTAATGACTATATAGTTACGCTCAAAAAGAATCAATTAAATCTGTTTAAAGCAGCCAAGAAATTAGTCAGTTCTACTATGGCATCTGACGAAAATGAAGTTTCTGAATGTGCACATGGACGAACCACAACTCGCCACACCAAAATTTATCCAATTCCACCTGAATTCTTGCCCCTTTGGGCGGGTGCAAAACATATAATTGTGGTCAGGAGATATGGAACTCGATGGGAGGGAAAAAAAAGTCGTCGTCACCTGATTAATTTCGATGAAGTACACTATTATTTAAGTAGTCTGGATTGGTCAGCCAGTCAATTTGCCGAGGCTATTCGTGGGCACTGGTTAATTGAGAATCGACTGCATTGGGTTAAAGATGTGACGTTAAACGAGGATAACGATATTCGTCGCGGTGGCAATGCACCTGCTAATTGGGCAATGGTCAGGCAATTTTTAGTGTCATTGGCTCGAATGAAAGGTACTCATACTTTTCCTGAAGCTTTAAGATTAATGGCTAATCAAATAGAAGATTTGAGTGAGTTGCTTTTTGATTTATCTGGTCAAGATAAACCTGTTAAATGCCTCGCATAAAGTTGGTCAATAGCCTTCATAGCCTTGATGAAGGCCTCTCGACAATTAATCCACCCTGCCTAACCCCCCTTCGTAAGCAGGGTGGTTTTATTGTGGGGAGAAGAAATCTGAAACGACAGAAAGCACCGCTCAAAGCTCGCGTCTGGGACG